>JBGPIJ010000035.1:0-14959 GCA_041484865.1 Gemmatimonadota bacterium | reverse complement strand
CGAGTCGCGGCGGTGGCGGCGGCTGGAGCGGCTCGCGCGGCTCTTCGGGTTCGAGTCGCAGCGGCGGCGGTGGCGGTGGGGGTGGGGGTGGTGGACGCCGGGGTGGTGGTGGAGGTGGTGGAGGCGGTGGAGGCGGTGGAGGCGGCGGCGGTAGAAGGCGGTAACGGGCGGTAACAGGCGGTAAGGGCGGTCGAGGAGCGTGGCTCTCGACCGCCCTTTCTATTCGGGCTCCAATCCTTCGATGCGGTGCATCTCCCGTTCACTCTCCCGCACGTTCGACGGGCGATACATGATCACCCTGGCGCGCTCGAGGGTGATGAGCCCGCCGCCGATCATAGCGTCCAGGTCGGGAAGGATCGCTTGGATTGCCTCCTCCGTCTCGACGATTTCAATGATCAACGGGAGGTCGAGCGAGAGCCGCAGGATCTTGTCGGTGTGCACGGTGCTGCTCGCGCCGAATCCCGCCACGCCGCGCAGCACCGTCGCCCCCGCCAGCCCTTTCTCGCGCAGCCGGTTGAGCAGCGCCGCGTACAGCGGCTGGCCGTGATACTTGTCGCTTTCGCCGATGAAGATCCGCATCAGCGTGCGCTCGCCTTTGAAGCGATGGTGAGGCATGGATCTCCTAGGTGCTAGGTGATAGGTGCCGGGTGTATCACCCACAACCGCGTCTAAAGCAATCTCCCCGCCAATTGCGTCCCTGCAATTACTGCCCCCAAGCATCCGATCACCGTCCCGCCCATGTACAGCCCCGCGAACCAGTACTCGCCGTCATTGAGCAGCTTCATGGTCTCGTAGCTGAACGTGCTCATTGTCGTGAACGCGCCGCAGAAGCCAATCGTGAGCGCCGCCCGCGTGTCGGGATTGATCAACGTCGATCCTGTGGCGAGGCGGACCACCAAGCCCAAAACGAAGGAGCCGGTCAGGTTGATCGCGAGCGTGCCAACGGGGAAGGTGGCGAGGCCGGAGCGCTGCTGCACCCACCCTTGCAGGAGGTAGCGCGCCAGCGTGCCGACGACGCCGCCCAAAGCGATGTAGGCGATCACAATAGAAAGATAGGGCAGGAATGGGCGGTAAGAGGCGGTAACAGGCGGTACACGAGACACGACCTTACCGCCCGCTACCGCCCGTTCCCGCTCATTACCGCCTATCTTTTTCCCCATGCCCCGGCTCGCGATCGCCCAGATCCGTCCCCACAAGGGAGAGTACGCCGCCAACCTGCAACGCATCGGCGGCGTGCTGGCGCAGGTCGCAGCGCTCGATCCCCCGGTCGATCTCGTGGTGTTCCCCGAGACCGCGACCTCGGGCTACTTCGTCGAGGGCGGCGTGCGCGAAGTCGCCGTCACCGCGGGCACGCTGTTCCGGGACCTCGAAGGACAGTACGGCGGCACGCGCCCGCTCGACGTGGCGGTCGGCTTCTACGAGCTGTTCCAGAACCGCTACTACAACTCCTGCTTGTACGCGACCCTTGGACCCCGGCGTTCCGGCAACGCCTCACCTGGCAGCGCCTCACCCGGGAACGCCTCATCTGGGAACGCCTCACCTGCCAACGCCTCACCTGGCAACGCCTCACCCGGCATCAAGCACGTCCACCGCAAGGTCTTTCTTCCCACCTACGGCGTGTTCGACGAAGGCCGCTTCGTGGAGCGCGGACTCGAGATCCGGGCGTTCGACACGGCGTGGGGGCGCGCCGCCATCCTCATCTGCGAGGACGCCTGGCATTCGCTCAGCGCCACCATTGCGGCTCTGGACGGCGCGCAGCTCATCATCTTGCCCTCCGCATCGCCCGCGCGCGGCGCGGGACCGCAGGTGGCGACGGCTGAGGTGTCCGGCGAGCCTGGCCCGCGGTTGCCCACGAGCTCGCTGCGCTGGGAGCGGATCCTGCGCGGGCTGGCCGAAGAGCACGGCGTCTATGTCGCGTACGCGAGCCTCGTCGGGTTCGAAGGCGGCAAAGGCTTCCCCGGGGGATCGGTGGTCGTGAGCCCGTGGGGTGAAATCGTGACGCGCGGTGCGCTGTTCGAAGAAGCGATCGTGACCGCGGACGTGAACCTGGACCAGATCACACGCGCCCGCGCCGACTCACCGCTCCTGGCCGATCTAGAGATGGTGCTGCCGCATCTCATCAAGAGCCTCGGGAAGGGGGAAGCGGGAAGCGGGAAGGGTAAAGCGCCCGCGATCGAGTTCGACGCTGCTCCAGACGGCACCGTCGCTTCCCGCGTCTCGCCTCCCGCTTCCCGCCTGCACACGGTGGGGGGGAAGGGTGGAGGGGAAGGCGATCCTCTCGCTCTCGATGTCGAGCTGGCGTACCGCTGGCTCGTGGCGTTTCTGAAAGACGAGGTCGTCGAGCGGCGCGGGTTCAAGAAGGGGATCGTGGGGCTGTCGGGCGGGGTGGACTCGTCACTCACGGCGTTCCTCGCCGCCGCAGCATTCGGCCGGGAGAACGTCGTCGGCGTGCGCATGCCCTACCGTACCTCGAGTCCGGAGAGCCTCGAGCACGCGCAGCTCGTGATCGACAAGCTCGGCATCCCGTCCGTCACTGTGGACATCAGCGACGCCGTGGACGGGTACCTGCGCCAGGCGGGGGACGTGACCCCGACCCGCCAGGGCAACGTGATGGCGCGCGAGCGCATGATCGTGCTGTTCGATCAGTCTGCGAAAGCGAACGCCCTGCCGCTCGGCACAGGCAACAAATCGGAGCGCCTGCTCGGTTACTTCACCTGGCATGCCGACGATACGCCCCCCGTGAACCCGCTCGGCGACCTCTTCAAGATCCAGGTCTGGGCCCTGGCACGGCACGTCGGCGTGCCCGAAGTGATCGTCAACAAGCCCGCCACCGCGGACTTGATCCAGGGCCAGACCGACGAGGGGGATTTCGGCATCTCGTATCCGAAAGCCGACCACATCCTGTACCATCTGCTGCGCGGGCTCCGCCCGGAGGAGATCGTCGCGCTGGGCTTCACTCTCGCGGAAATAGCGCTGGTGCGGGGGCGGCTCGAGTCGTCCCACTGGAAGCGGAGACTGCCGACAGTGGCGATGATGTCGCAGACGGCGATCGGGGAGTTCTACTTGAGGCCCGTGGACTACTGATGTAGTGCGTGGTGCGTGGTGCGTGGTGCGTGGTGCGTGGGCCGTTGCTCGTGCTCCTGTATCAAGGCGCGCCTAAGCGCGGAGCGGCGGCGGTTGGCCTGCGCTTCGACTACTGATCGGGCGCAGCGCTCTCCCAGCGATCGCTGCGGCTGAAGGCGCCGATCACCGCGCCAGTCGCTCCGGTGTAGGACCCTGCTAAGATATCGCGCTCAGGTCTGCTTGACCGGCGCTTGACGCCGCGATGCGAGCGTTTCGGGCGCGACTACACTGGAGGATTCCATGCGCACGGGACTACTTCGCGGGCCGTTGCTCCTGCTCCTGTACCAGGCCGTGCCGCTCGGCGCCGCGCGCGATTCGGTCGGCCGCTATCGTATGACGTTCGGCTTCGGCGCCGGCCAGTGGGAGAACGAGCAGTTCGACTGCGCCGGCGATCTCGTCAGCGCCGCGCGCGTTCCCTACCGTTCCGGAGGCGTTCAGCTCGACGCGTGGCCGGGGCCTCGGCTTCGCATCACAACGTTTGACGGAACGTTTCGGCCCACAGCGAACACACCGACATACGAGACGCCCGATTACTACGGGCCGTTTTACGGGTTCCAAGTGGCCTTTGAAGGACAGCACGTCGGTCTCGGCCTCGGATTGACGCACGTATCAGGCTATGATGGGCTGAACGGTCCCTCGATTTACCTGCGTGGAGGCAACATCGACGGCGCCCACTTTCGGGCCGACCTATTTCCGCCTACGACCGTGCTCGGCTCGACGGGGTGGCTACGCGCGGGCGTGGGATTTGGCGACGGGCACGTCCGCGCTACGAGCGGATTTGTGGGGATAGCTTTGCCACCAGCCTACAATCAGAAAGCGATGCTAACCGGGTCCATCAGGGTTTCGATCGCGCAGCACTTGGCTGTGCAAATGGACGGGATTGTTGGGCCGGGCGAGCAGTACTCGCAGCGAGGCGCGGCGTTGGCGCTGCGTTACGATTTCGGCGCGCCCTCGCGCTGAGGCGAGCCGGCGCTTCAGGGCACGGTCATCGCAGCCCGATCACGATCGCCACCCCGATTGCCGCAATGCCCAACCCCGCGAGCGTCGCGTAGAGCGGTAGCACGAAGCGCAGCCATCGCTCGTAGCGGACTCCAGCGGCGGCGACGATCGCCATCAGCGCCCCATTCGTGGGCGTCAGCAGCTCGCACAGCCCCGCGCCGTATTGATAGGCGAGCACCGTCACCTGGCGCTGCAACCCCAACAGATCCGACAGCGGCACGAGCAGCGGCATCGTGAGCACCGCCTGACCGCTCACGCTCGGCACCGGCACGTGCACGATCGTATGCACTGCCATCATCCCGACGGCCGAGAACGCGACGGGCAGAGAAGCGATCGGGGTGAACAGCCCATGAACGACCGTGTCCACGATGTGCCCATCCCCGAGCACGACGTAGATCGCGCGCGCGAAGCCGATGAGCATGGCGGCGAACGCCATCGACGCAAACCCTTCGACGAACGCCTCCGCCGTGCCGTTCGCGCCGAGGCCGCCGATCAGGCCCGCCAGGATCCCCATGAGAAAGAACACCGCTGACATCTGGTCGAAATCCCAGCCGAGCCGGAGCACTCCATATACGAAAGCGACGAAGGTCGCGAGCACGATCGCGAGCACGATTGCCTGTGGCGCGCCGAAGCGAGTGGCGGGCACGCCGGCCGGGGACGAGGGGCTCGCGCGCGCGTCAGGGGCGGGTCGAGTCCGCACCGCGTAGCGCAGCGTGCCCCCGATCCAGATGGCGACCGCGAGGGCGAGGAACACGAGGCGGAACGCGGCACCCGAGAGGAGCGGGAGTTGGGCGAGCTTCTGCGCGATCCCCACTTGAAACGGGTTCATCGGACTGAATGCCGCGCCGACCGACGCCGCCCCGATGCTCATCGCCACCGCCGTGAGCGAGTCGAATCCCACCCGTCGCGTCAGCACGAGCAGCACGGGGATCAGCGCGATGATCTCTTCTTGCATGTTCTCGAGCGCGCCGGCGGCGGCGAACGCCGTACAGACGACGGGAATGACGAGCGTCTCGCGCTGCTCGAGCCGCCGAGCGAGCCAGTCCACGCCGTGGCGCAGCACCCCGGTCTTGTCCACGACCGTGAACGCCCCGCCTGCGAGGAACACAAGGAAGATCACCGACGCGGCGTCAGCCATGCCCCGAGGGATGTCAACGAGCGCCTGAAACGGGCCGACGGGAGAAGGCGGCACCGCGTGGTAGGTGCCCGCCACCACGACCTTTCGGCCCGTGACTGGGTCCTCCACCCGCTGGTACTCTCCCGCGGGGAGGACATAGCTCAGCGCCGCCGCCACGAGAATACAGGCGAGGAGCAGGGTGAGCGGATGGGGAAACCGGATGCGCGCCACGCCCGCAAACCTACGCTTAAATTGCGGCAGCGTGCGGACGCCGTAGTTTCCTCACAACTCGATCGGACCAGCGATGCACGGACGCCATTCGCGGGAATCGGAAAGTGTAATGTCGGAGCTGATGATGCCGCAGCACGCGAATAACATGGGCAACGTGTTCGGCGGCGTGGTGCTGGGGCTCGTCGATCGCGCCGCGGCGGTGGCGGCGATTCGCCACGCGCGCCGCCAATGCGTCACGGTGTCGGTGGACAAGGTCAACTTCCGCGAGCCGATCCGCGTGGGCGAGCTGGTGACTGCGATGGCGCGCGTCAACTTCACGGGCCGCACCTCGATGGAGGTAGGCGTCAAGGTGATCGCCGAGAACGTGCTGACGGGCGAGCGGCGACACACCAATTCCTGCTATCTCACGTTCGTCGCCCTCGACGAGCGGGGCGAGCCAACGGAGGTCGCGCCCGTCGTACCCGAGACGCCCGATGAGCAGCGCCGCTATGAGCGCGCGGCGAAGCGGCGCACGGCGCGGGTGATGGACCGGCGGTACGATCAGGGACGGGGAGAGTAGAACGCATGGAGGTGGGGTTGGAGGCGCGGAGATGAGGGTGGTGTTGGTGTTGGGGGGTGGTGGAGCCAAGGCGATCGCGCATGTCGGCGCGTGGACGGCGCTCCGGGAACTGGGCGCCGACATCGTGCACATCGTGGGCACGTCGATGGGCGCGGTGATCGGCGCGGCATTGGCGGCCGGCAGTACGGCGGAGCAGATGATGCAGGTCGCCGGATCGTTGAAGCGCAAGGACGTCGCATCGCTCGATCTCCTCGCGCTCGTGAAGGGCGTGTTCGCGACGAGCATCCTGAAGTCGGCCGCGCTGCGGCGCACCATCGCGCGTTTCGTCTCCGCTCAAACGTTCGCAGAGCTCAGGATTCCCCTCACCGTCACCGCAACCGATATCGATTCCGGGGAGCTGGTCCTGTTTGGAGCGCGCGGGCGCGACGCCCCGCTCCAGGCGGTGCTGTGCGCGTCGTGCGCGCTGCCGCTCTACTTTCCCCCGACGACGATCGACGGCCGCAGCTTCGCCGACGGCGGGTTGCGGGCGGTGCTGCCGCTTTCGGCTGCGACGGCTATTCCGGCGGATCTTGTCGTGGCGGTCGACGTCGGGTCCGGCTTCGATGAGCCCATGCCGCCTGCTACCGCCCGTTCCCGCCTGCTGCCGCCGCGTTTGATCCGCGCTCACGACGACGCGATTCGCATCATGATGGCGGCCCAGACACAGCAGGCGATCAAGCATTGGCCGCACACGGCACGACGGCTCGTCGTCGTAAGAGCGGTAGCGGAGCGAGAAGCGACGTTTGCGCTGGGACAAGCGGACAGATACTTCCGTGCCGGATACGACGCAACGAAACAGGCCCTAGGCGTCTACCCTATCCCTACGCCTCTCACCGTCTAGATTTGACTCCATGTCCCGCAAGTATTTCACGCTCTCCGAAGCCAACCGTACACTGCCGCTGGTCCGGCGGATCGTAGCCGATATCACTGCTCTGTATCCCCAGTGGCGTGAGTTGGTGTATCGCTACGAATTCGCGGCCGCTCAAGCCCGCCCCGAAACCGGCGAATCAAAGGAGCAGCGCGAGCTGCACGTGCAGATCGAGTCCGCTGCCCGCGACATCAATCGCTATCTCGAGGAGCTCGAGCAGATCGGGTGCGCGTTCAAGGGATTCGAGCAGGGACTCGTGGATTTCTACGGTATGCAGGACGGCAAGGAAATATGCTGGTGCTGGAAGATCGGAGAGGAAAAGATAGAGAATTGGCACGAGCCGGACGCGGGATTCGCCGGTAGACAACCGGTACCGCAGGCTGTAGGAACTTAAGAGGTTGACCTACCACGCGGGGGTTAGATGATGGGTTTTTGGCTGCTCGTCCACTTACTCGGCTTTACTCTTTGGCTGGGCGGCGGTATCGCCACCATGGTCGCGGGCGTGAGCGCCAAGCGCTTTGCGCCGGCGGAGCGTCTCAAGGCATACAAGCTGATTGGCGCCGTGCAGCGCCTGCTCGTGGCCCCCGGCGCCGCGGGGGTCGTGGTCTCCGGGATCCTGCTGCTCCTCTCCGGGCCGTACATGCACCAGTCCTCGGGGGGTGAAATGCCGGTGTGGCTCAACGCGATGATGGGAGCGGGGATTTTGGGCGCGATCGTGGCCGTGACGGTCAGCATGCCCACCGCATCACGTCTCGCGAGGCTCGAGTTGGACGCGCGAGGGGAGCTACCGGCCAGCTTTCAGGGATTGAGGAAACGCCAGATTATCGCAGCAACAATTGCCGGATCGCTCGGATTGATTGCGCTTTTCGCCTCGACGCTCGGCAGGTATTAGACGTTGAGGGAGACGCCGAGATGTCTCGCATCTTGACGTCTCCCTAGTCGTCTTCCTGTCCTACACCTCACTTGGACTGGGCAGTCTCCACACTTCGGTTTTCGCGCACCGCATATCAGCGCCCCCAATTCCATGATCGCTTGATTGAATTTCCAGGCTCGTTTGCCGTCCTTGGGCACCAGGCCTGCGGCGAGTGACCAGATCACCTGTTGCCTGATAGGGCGTCGCCGGGAAATGCGTTGTCGGATGAGCCGTTCCCCGAAGAACACGCGCCGAATCACCCGTGCGACGTTGGTATCGACGGCCGGCACTGCCTTCTCGTACGCGAAGCTCGCCACCGCCCCTGCCGTATAGCGCCCGATCCCCGGGAGCCTGATCAGCTCCTCCGGATCTTCCGGCAAGCGGGCGGCGCCCTTTCTGGCAACGCCTTTCTCGGCAACCGGTCTTCCGGCAACGCCCCTCGCGAGCGCATGCAGATTCCGCGCGCGCGCGTAGTACCCCAATCCGTCCCACGCCTCGCGCACGGCGCGCGCGGGGGCCCCGGCAAGCGTCTCCAGATCCGGGAATCGCTCGAGGAAGCGCGGGTAGTACTCCTCCACCCGACTCACCTGCGTCTGCTGCAGCATCACTTCCGAGACGAGCACCCGGTAGGGATCTCGCGTGCGCCGCCACGGCAGATCGCGCGCCGCGCGATCGTACCAGGCGAGGAGCTTGCGCCTGAATTGCGCGAGGCTGCTGGGGGAAAGGGCACGAGGGATGGACTTACGGGCCATGGCTACCCAAGATACAGGACATGGCGGAGGCTGCGGAGAACGCGCTGGACGTACGGCGGGTGGTGGGGCGGTGGACTCTCCACGCGGTGTCCCACGCCGGGCGCTACGCTCTGTTAGTCGGCGAGATGCTGCGGGGCCTCCGGGAGTGGCGCATCTACGTCCCCCGCACCGTCGAGCAGGCGATGGCGATCGGCTATGGCAGTCTCCCGATCGTGCTGCTCGTGGCCGGGTTCGCGGGGGCGGTGACGAGCCTCCAGGCGGGTTATCAGTTCACCGGCAGCGTCCCCCTCTACATCTACGGCACGGTGATCACCGAGTCGATCGTACTCGAGCTCGGCCCGGTGCTCACGGGCTTGATCCTGGCGGGCCGGATCGGCGCCCGCTATGCCGCGGAGCTGGGCACGATGCGGGTCACCGAGCAGATCGACGCGCTCGAGAGCCTGGGCCGCTCCCCGGTGAGCCACCTGATCATTCCGCGCGTCCTCGCGGGGATGTTGGCCATTCCCGCGCTCACGATGTTCGCCAACGTAGTGGGCTTCCTCTCGGGATGGATGGCGCTCAAGTCCTCGATCGGCATCACCAACGCCGACTTCATCTTCGGCGCGCGCTACTACTTTCGGCCGTTCGACCTGTGGTACTCGATGATCAAGGCGACGTTCTTTGCGGCTGCGGTGACGACGATCCCTTGTTACATCGGCTACTACACGAAGCAAGGCGCGGAAGGGGTGGGCCGCGCGACCACCGTAGCGGTCGTGGCGGCGTCCGTCACGATTCTGTTTCTCGACACCTTGCTCGCCAAGCTGCTGCTCGCGCGTTAGTGATCGAGCTCCGCGAGGTCTCCAAGCGGTTCGTCAACCTGGTCGTGCTCGACCACGTGAATCTGCGCATCGAGGACGGCGAAACCGTGGCGCTGCTCGGACCGTCCGGGGTGGGGAAGAGCGTGCTATTGAAGCACATCATCGGGCTCATCAAGCCCGACTCGGGAGACGTCATCGTCGATGGGCTGCACGTGCCACAGCTCAAGCGCCAGGCGCTGTCCGAGCTGCGCAGCAGGATCGGCTATGTGTTCCAGAACGGCGCCCTGTTCGATTCGATGGACGTGCGCGAGAACATCCGCCTCGGCATCACCGACCAGACGCTGTACGAAGACGCGGCCTACTGCGCCGACCGCGTCAAGGAATGCTTGCGTCTCGTGAACCTGCCGATCGAGGTTGCGGACAAGGCTCCGGTCGAGCTGTCGGGCGGGATGCGCAAGCGCGTCGGCATCGCGCGGGCGATCGCCGGCAAGCCCAAGTATCTTCTGTACGACGAGCCTACGTCGGGGCTCGACCCGATGAACGCCGACGTGATCGACGCGCTGATAGAGCGGTTGCAGGACGAGCTGGGCGTGACGGGCGTGGTGGTGTCGCACGATGTGCGCGGCTCGTTTCGCGTGGCGGACCGGGTGGCGCTGCTATGGCAGGCGAAGATCCGCGCCGTGGGCACGCCCGAAGAGATTCTCGCGAACCACGATCCCGCGGTACAGCAGTTCCTCGAGCGGGATCTCGAGATGGCGGTGATCCAGACCGAATCGGAGGTAGCCAAGCCGTCGCATGGATAGCTACAGGCAGGAAGTGACGGTGGGGGTGTTGGTGATCGCGGGGCTGGCCGCGTTCACCGCGGGGATGTTCTGGCTGACGGGGCGCTCGATCACCAAGCACGGCATCGCGGTGCCGTTCGCCTTTGTGGATGTGGCGGGCCTGAAGGAGGGCGATCCGGTGCGCGTGTCGGGGGTGACGAAGGGCCGCGTGTCGCGCGTGCACCTGGAGCGCGTGGGGCACGTGGTCGTGACGCTGGCGCTCGAGCCCGAGATGAGTCCCCATAGCGACGCGGTCGCCGTGGTTGCGTCGGCCGACTTCCTCGGCGCCAAGTTCGTGGACTACAATCCCGGTTCGAAGCCCGAGATGTGGCCCGGCGGCCGCCCGCTTCCGGGCTCGGCGGAGGCGGACGTGAGCACGATCGCCGCGAAGACGGCGGCGAGCGCGCGCGATCTGCTCGAGAACCTGAACCACGGCCTGAACGCGCGCCAGCTCAGCGCCGATGTGCACAACACCCTCATCGTCACGCAGCGCGGCATGAACGCCCTCGCCGACGCGGCGAACGGCCCGATGGTGCAGCAGGCCACCAAGACGCTGCACGCGGTCGCGGGGATGATGGCACGCCTCGACTCCGTGCTCGGCACGCGCGACGCCGCCTCGAGCGGCCGCCGCCTCGATAGCCTGACCGCCAACATCACCCAGCTCTCCGGCCACCTCTCTCAGGCGACCAGCTCGTTGACGACGCTTCTGAACAGAATGGAGCGGGGAGAGGGCTCGCTGGGCCGTATGACGACGGATACGATGCTGTACAAGAATCTGACGTCGACTCTGGCTGCGCTATCCGAGCTACTCACGGACCTGAAGGAACGGCCGGGACGATACCTGACGGTGAAGGTGTTCTAACAAGCGGTGCGTGGTGAGTGGTGCGTGGGAGCGACGGCGCAGTTACGCACCACGCACCACGTACTACGCACCACGTACCATGCACCACGCACCACGTACTTTCGTTCACGTACCACGTACTACGCACCACACGCACCGCTTAGTCTCTGAAGTTCACCTCGACCGTCATCCCGTCTCTCGCCACCGTCGTCTCCGCAAACACCGTTTTCGCTTCT
Source organism: Gemmatimonadota bacterium (assembly GCA_041484865.1). Taxonomy (GTDB): domain Bacteria; phylum Gemmatimonadota; class Gemmatimonadetes; order Gemmatimonadales; family GWC2-71-9; genus AG25. The sequence goes on along the minus strand of JBGPIJ010000035.1, from coordinate 3,663 downwards.
TTCGCCAGCTCATCGGCGCTGATGGAGTAGCGGGCGGACACGTGGGATAGGACCAGGCGCCTCACGTTCGCGGCGAGGGCGACCTGCGCGGCCTCGAGCGCTGTCGAGTGGCCCGTGTCTTTCGCGCGCTCCTTTTCCTCTTCGCCGAAGGTCGCTTCATGGATCAGCAGGTCGGCGTGCTGGGAGGCGTCGATGACCGACGCGCAGGGGCGGGTGTCGCCGGTGATGACGACCGAGCGCCCGGAGCGCTTCGGGCCTACGATGCCGTCCGGGCTCACGGTGCGTCCATCGGGCGTCTCGACCGCTTCACCGCGTTGCAGTTTGCCCCAGAGCGGTCCCTCGGGGATTCCAGCGGCGCGGGCCAGGTCCGGATCGAAGCGTCCGGCGCGTTCGTGTTCGCGGAGGGCGTAGCCGACTGAGCCTCCGCCATGCTCGGTCTTGAACACGTGAATGCCATACCCGTCCCGGTTCCCGGTTCCCCGTTCCCCAATGACGTCTCCCGCCTTCACCTCGATCACCTGCACTTCGAACGGCACCCGCTCCACGCCGAGCGAGATCGCTTGTGACAGCACGCGCTTCGCTCCCGGCGGGCCGTATAGGCGCATCGGGTCTTCGCGTCCCTGGAGGCCGAGGGTGCGGATCAAGCCGATGACGCCGAGGAAGTGGTCGGCGTGGAAGTGGGTAAAGAAGATCTCGGACAGCGCGAACGATACGCCGTAGCGCATCATCTGCCGCTGCGTTCCCTCGCCGCACTCGAACAGCAGCGTTTCGCCATCGCGCTGCAGCGCGAGCCCCGAGACGTTGCGTTCGACGGTGGGGCGGGCGGCGGAAGTTCCGAGAAAGGTCACCGAAAGCATGGCGCGAATATAAGACCGACTGGGTGCGTGGTGCGTGGTACGTGGTGCGTGATTTCGGTGACCCGCCTCGGGTGCCCGGGCTTACCATCTTGACCATGAATAGCTACCGAACCCTGGAGGCTTGGAGGAGGGCACATGCGGCGGCTCTGCTGGTTCTGGAGACGACCGACCGGGTCAATGCCCCGCGCACGTGGGCGCTGTTTGACCAGCTCAAGCGTGCTGCCATATCGGTCGAGGCCAACATCGTCGAAGGCTATGCTCTCGGCACGGTTCCGTTGTGTCGAAGACACCTACGTATCGCGTTCGGTTCAGCGGCCGAGGCGGAATGCCTGGTACGGTTGGCGGGGGAAAGGGGCTACCTGGAGAGGGTGTGTGTGGAGAAGCTCGAGACGATTCTGGGGGACACCATGCGCGCGTTACGAGGCCTCATGCGCTCCCCGCCGAGCCGCGACTAGGTCGCGATGACGCACCACGCACCACGTACCACGCACCACGTCCCCCCGCCTTTGATCATTTCATCAGAACCTTTCTCAAGTTCTGCAGCAACCCGTCAAACGTCGCATGCGCATGGCGTCGCCTATAGAACTGGCCGTTGAGCCACGCGCGCCAGCTCTTCGGGGTCCAGACGTGTTTCATGGTGATCATGGTGGCGCCGCCCTGGAACTGAAGGGCGAAGAATGTCCTGGCGCCAGTGCGGCCGCGGATCTCGACCCAGCCGAAGCTCGTGGGGGGGTTGTAGTCGATGATCTCGATCTCGGCGTTGACGCGTTGCCCTTTGCGCAGGAATTCGACGCGGTGCCGAGCACCTTTGCCTTTGCGGTCGGTCGCCGGGGTGACGTTGCGACATCCCGGGAGCCACTCGACCATGCGGGTGGGGTCGGTGAGGAGGTCGAAGACCCTGTCCATCGGCGAGGCGACGGTGCCGGAGTAGGTGAAGGAGACGGGTTTCATGGGCGCGAAAATATACGACTTGGTGCGTGGTGCGTGGTACGTCAGAGGCGTGCGTGGTGCGCGCCACGCACTCTCGGTCGGCGCGGCGCAGGTTAGGTTATCAGGGGTTGTCGGTTAGGGGGGAGGGGTCTAGGTTTGCAGGCCGCGGGGCTGTAGCTCAGCTGGGAGAGCGCCTGGATCGCACCCAGGAGGTCAGGGGTTCGAGCCCCCTCAGCTCCACTTGATTCACAAGGGTTTTCAGGGTTTGTGGCGATTGGTCCTGGGGAATCTCCCTGAACATTTCTGCGAGGTTAGAGTAGGAGGGCAGGATGCCCGATCCTACCTCAGCAGAACTAGAAGCCGAGCGCGAGTTCATCGCCGCGTACTTCGAGGAACGAGAGAAGTTAGTAGCGTTCCTGCCCACGCTCGACGAACAAGGCCATGAACTTGAGGCGCGCACCCTCTGTCTGGTTTACATCGAGGGCCTCGCCAACGGGCTGAGTCTTCCGAATCAGCATTCGGCGAAGTACTTCAGTAAGGCGCTCGCGGCGCACAGTGGGAACGGGGAACTTTTCTCGCTGGTGCTCCCCCAGTGGTTGATGAAAGCCCTACCCTGGAACAGCGCGCCTAAAGACCTGCGGGCCGATCTTACCACCGCCATTGAAACTCTCCCCCAGGACCAGGCCTTCCTCCCAACCGAGTTCCTCGATACGGTGAAGCCACTGCTGATCCCGGCCTACTTCATGTGGCTTGAACGGGAGGTCTGGCGAGGCTCAATCGCTAACGCGGTGTACACATCACTTCGATCACCGGCGGTCCACTTCGGCGGGGTCACCCACGGAATCAGCTTCGGCAAGAGCAAGTTCCGGGGGCGGTCGATCCCTCGCATTGATTTTCATAACCTATACCCAGCGCTGGTCTCGTTGCTGGCTCGCGCGAAGCAGGTCTCTGAGGCCACCGGCGCGTGGTTCGGGGTGGCGTGAGGTGGCGCAAGCGAACCTCCCCGCAGCACTGATACCTCGACGCGCGATCCCGCTGAGAGATGCCAACGCAGCCAGCAGAAGATGCGACTTCATACCGCATCCGTTGGAACACGCTAACTTCTCGCCGGTGGGATCAATTTCTCGTAGGACTGTGAGGTCACCAATGCCAGATACCTCGGCCGGCGAAACGTGGGTTCTCAAGTTGCTAAGCGAACTGTCTAATGAGATGGGGATTTCTGGTGCAAGTGGAAGTTGGCCTGCCCCGGATGAGGGATTCACCACCGGCAAATACCACCTCACTATCACCCTAGGAACGAGGTGGCGGCGGGTGGTCTTTCGCGAAAAGGAGCTTGAGGACGTTCCTAAAACCCCGCGCATTCAGGGCAGCATTCGCTATCGGCTAGGCGGCGCACTCCAGGCGATACGCTAGGCGTAAACCTGGCAGGCCATGTAGCGAACGATGCAGTAGGAGGCCTTGATGAAGATGGCATCGTACCACACCAACTCGATGGAGTACATACCGGAGCATAGGAAAGTCCATCACGATCATGACAACTGTCCGGACGGAAGAAGAATCCTGCTGCGGCATCGTGTAAGCGGGACCGGAAACAAGCCGCGCTGCAAGGTGTGCATCAAACTTGCGTAGCCCAGCGGCTCGTGGAACGTAGTCTCCCAATGCAGCCCGGTCGGCTCGTTGGAGTCAAGAAGCCCAACTCCAAGAAAGCAAACCAATGAACGCCGCTCGTTCCGCAGACCCCGAAGCGTGCGAGCGCTGCGGCGTGCAGAAGGCAACCCAGCACCTAGAGTTCGTCTACAGCGGTCCGTGGAACATGTGTGCGCCCTGCGCACTGAAGGTGGTCGCGTTGCACGCTAACCGTGGCAAACCGAAGGGG
>JBGPIJ010000034.1:0-15001 GCA_041484865.1 Gemmatimonadota bacterium | reverse complement strand
GGAACCTTGACCAGCCCATCCGCGACGCCATGACGAAGGATCGCCTGGTCACGGCCCCGGTCGGGACCGACCTGGACGAGGCGGAACGGATCCTGGCCAAGCACCGGATCGAGAAGCTCCCGGTGGTCGATAGCCAGGGAATTCTCAAGGGGCTCATCACCGTCAAGGACATCTTCAAACGCCGCCAGCACCCGGACGCCAACAAGGACCACCACGGTCGCCTCCGGGTAGCGGCCGCCGTGGGCGGCACTCCCGAAGCCAAACAGCGGGCCAAGGCGCTGATCGATGCCGGCGCCGACGTGATCGTCATCGACTCCGCGCACGGCCACAGTGAGGGCGTGCTCCAGACCCTCGACCTCCTCCGCCAGAGCTTTCCCGATGTCCAGCTGGTGGCGGGCAACATCGCCAGTGAGGCGGGCGCCCGAGAGCTGGCCCGCCGTGGTGCCGACGCGATCAAGGTCGGCGTGGGCCCGGGGAGCATCTGCACTACCCGGGTGGTGACCGGCGTCGGGGTCCCCCAGGTGACGGCGATCATGGATGCGGTGCGGGGCGCGGGCGAAGTGCCCGTGATTGCCGATGGCGGCGTCAAATACTCCGGCGACGTGGTCAAGGCCCTGGCCGCTGGCGCCGCCTGCGTCATGATGGGCTCCATGTTGGCCGGCACTGAAGAGAGCCCGGGCGAGTCGGTCCTGGCGGAAGGGCGCCGTTTCAAGATGATCCGCGGGATGGGCAGCCTGGCGGCCATGCAGGACGGCTCGGCCGATCGGTACTTTCAGGAGGGTGAGCTGGCCGCCTCCAAGATGGTGCCGGAAGGCATCGAGGGTCGGGTGCCTTACAAGGGCCCGGTGGGCGACGTAATTTTCCAGGTCGTCGGCGGCTTGCGGAGCGGGATGGGCTACTGCGGCGTGGCGACCATCGCGGACCTGCAGCGGGACGTCGAGATGCTCCGGATCACCGGCGCGGGCCTGCGCGAATCGCATCCTCACGACGTGACGATTACGCGGGAAGCGCCGAACTACAATCCCTGAGGAGTCAGGAGTCAGGAGTTAGGAGTCAGGAGTCAGGAGTCAGGAGTGGGAGCTCCTTCCTGCCTCCAGGGCAAGCTGCCGCCGATTCCTGAATTCAGATCCCTGACTCCCGACTCCTGAATCCCGAATCCTGAATCCAAGTCCACTCCCACCGAGGTCATACCCACATGAGTCTCTGGGCCACCAAGTCCATCGCCGTGCTGCGAGCGGAAGCCGATGCCCAAGGGGAGGGCACACTCAAGCGAAGTCTGACCGCCCTCAACCTCACGACCCTCGGGATCGGCGCCATCATCGGCGCGGGGATCTTCGTGCTGACCGGTCTGGCCGCGGCCCGTCACGCGGGTCCGGCGGTGCCTCTCTCTTTCATCGCCGCCGGGTTTGCCTGCGCGCTGGCCGGACTGTGCTATGCCGAGATGGCGTCCGCCGTTCCCGTTGCCGGCAGCGCCTACACCTACTCCTACGCGACCATGGGCGAGTTCATGGCCTGGATCATCGGGTGGGACCTGGTCCTCGAGTACGCCATGGGCGCTTCGACCGTCGGGGTCGGCTGGTCGAGTTACTTCACGAGCCTGCTCGCCAATTTCGGGGTCACCCTTCCGGTCTCTCTGGTCTCCGCGCCGTTCCGCTGGTGTGAGGGGTCCGAGGTCGCGCGGGGAGTGGCCGGTTGCGCGGTGAAGGGGCTGAATACCACCGGGACCATCGTGAACCTGCCGGCCATCGTGATCGTCCTGATCATGACCGTGGTGCTGATCGTGGGGATCCAGGAATCGGCCCGCGTCAACAATTTTATTGTGGCGCTGAAACTGGCGGTGATCGGCCTCTTCATCGTGGTCGGCGCGCGCTATATCAATCCGGCCAATTGGCACCCGTTCATTCCCCCCAACACCGGTGAGTTCGGCAAGTTCGGTATCTCCGGGATCTTCCGGGGCGCGGGGCTGATCTTCTTCGCCTACATCGGGTTCGATGCCGTCAGCACGGCCGCCCAGGAAGCGAAGAATCCGCAGAAAGACATGCCGAAAGGCATCCTGGGCTCGCTCGCCATTTGCACCGTGCTGTACATCATCGTGTCGACCATCCTCACGGGCCTCGTCCCATACCAGTCGCTCGACGTGTCGCACCCCGTCGGCTTCGCCGTGGATTCGATTCCCGGCTTGCGATGGATGGGATGGATCATCAACCTCGGCGCGGTGCTGGGGCTCGCGTCGGTGATCCTCGTGATGCTGCTCGGACAGTCGCGCGTGTTCTACTCGATGTCGCGGGACGGCTTGTTGCCTTCCTGGGTCGGGAAGGTCCACCCCAGGTTCCGCACGCCGTACCTCACGCAGATCTTCGTCGGCATCTTCGCGGCGTTCTTCACCGGCGTGTTCCCGATCCAGTTGCTCGGTGAGCTCGTGAACATCGGTACCCTGCTCGCCTTCGTCCTGGTGTGCGGCGGGATCATCATCCTGCGGCGGACTCGGCCCGACCTCGACCGCCCCTTCCGGACACCGTGGGTGCCGGTCGTGCCGATTCTCGGGGTCCTATCCTGCTTCGGGCTCATGCTGACGCTCCCCCCCGATACCTGGATCCGCCTCGTCGTGTGGATGTTGATCGGCCTCGTGATCTACTTCATGTACGGGCGCCGCCACAGCACGCTGCAAACCGGCGCGGATGCCCGGCGGGGGTGAGCCCCTGACGAAGGTGGTTCCACGGCCGGTCTCGTTCGCGGGACCGGCCGTCGTGCGTAGGTACATTCGGCATATCTTCATACTCACATGACGACCATGGACCTCACCGTTCTGCCCGAGCGCGCCCGCGCCGCGGAAGAGATCGCCGCCGCGCTCGGACCCGGCCGCTCGGTCGCGCTCACGACGCATGTGAACGCCGACGGCGACGGATTGGGCAGTGAAGTCGCCCTGTGGCACCTGCTCACCGCGCGCGGCATGGCGGTAGCGATCGCCAACCCCACGCCGATCCCCGGGCGGTTCGCCTTCCTCGTGCCCGACGGGGCCGACCGCTCCGCGCGCGCGGCGGCGACGATCGAGGCGGCGGACGTCGCGATCGTGCTGGACATCTCCGACCTCTCACGCCTCGGCGACCTCGCTCCGGCCGTGCGCAAGACGCGCGGCGCGACCGTCTGTATCGATCATCACGTGAGTCCGGGCTCACTCCCCTCAGGTCCGAGGCTGGTCGCGCCCGAGGCCGCGGCGACGGCTGAGCTGGTGTTCGACCTGGCCCGCGCGCTCGGCTGGGAGGTGACGCCCGAAGCCGCGCGGGCGATGTACGTCGGCATTCTCACCGACACGGGCGGGTTCCGGTTCGCGAACACCACGCCTCGCGTGCTGCACGTGGCGGCGGCCCTGCTCGAGACCGGCCTCGATCCCGAATCGATCTACGAACAGGTGTACTCCAGCGCCCCCGAGGGCCGGATCCGGCTGACGGCGGAAGTGCTGGGCACGCTCGTCGTCGAGCCTGACGTGGGGCTCGCCTGGGTGACCGTGCCCCCCGACGCGCTCGCCCGCCACGGCGCCACGGCGGACGATCTCGACGGGATCGTGGAGTTTCCCCGCTCCGTGGCCGGCGTGCGGCTCGCGCTCCTGTTTCGCCAGCTTGCGAACGGACGCATCAAGATCTCGTTCCGTTCGCTCGGCAGCGTGGATGCCGCGGAGCTCGCCCTGCAATTCGGGGGTGGGGGCCACCGTAAGGCGGCGGGTGCCGCCGTCGCCGGCTCCCTCGGAGAGGTGCAGGGGCGCGTCCTGCACGCCGCGCGGGAGTATCTCCGAGAGCAGCGAGGGGCCTACGAGGCGGCGGTTCGCTGAGCGAGGCGCCCGGCGCGCCGTGTGGATCGGCGCGCTGCTCGCCACGTCGCGACTGCTCCCGGGCCAGGCTCCCGCCCCGCGAGCGACGGGCCGGATCGAAGGCACGGTCGTACTCTCCCAGACTCTCTCGGTGCGGAAACCGCGGATCCGCGTTTACGGCGAGTACGGCCCCGGTGCCTTGCCGCCGCCTCCACGGGCGCTCAACGAGCTCGCCAACCTCGTCATCTATCTCGACTCGGCAGCCGATCTCGACGCGGTAGGCGACTCTGAAGCGGCTCCGCTCGTGATCGAGCAACGCGACGAAGCCTTTCTGCCCCATGTCCTGCCCGTCGTGCGCGGCGCGACGGTCGCGTTCCCGAACCAGGATCCGGTATTTCACAACGTCTTCTCGCTCTCGAAAGCGCGCTCCTTCGATTTGGGTCGCTACCCCAAGGGCGCCTCGAAATCGGTGCGCTTCGACCGCGCGGGTGTAGTGCAGGTGTTCTGCCATATCCATTCCGACATGAGCGCCATCGTCCTCGTCCTCGACAATCCCTTCTTCGCGGTGCCGGCGAGGGGGCGGTACGTGCTCGAGGGCGTGCCCGCGGGCGAGTATCGAGTCGTGGCGTGGCATGAACGGATCCACCCCGTCGTGCGGCGCGTGCGCGTGACTCCGGGGGACGTCACCATCCTGAATCTCAACATTCCGCTCCCACCCGAAGGCACGGGGGCAGGCCGGTGAGCCGGACGTGGCGCCGCCTGGGCGGCGCGCTGGGACGCGCGCGACTCAGCCTGCAGCTCGTGGTGTTCGAGACCCTGCTGATCGCCACCGTCGTGGCGGGGGCGTTCCTCGCCCTCAGCGTGGAGATCCGGGGGATCACGAAGCGCTTCGTCGCTGCGGAGCTGCGGCGCGCTGAGCACGAGATCCTCGGTTTCGAGAACCGCAGCCTCGAACAGCTGGTCTGGACGTCTTCCGTGCTCACCGAGAGCCCGACCCTGCGCGCGGCGATCGAAACGTACCGCCTCGAATCGGGCCCCGGGCCCGGCGTGCACGCCCAGCTGCTGGGCACGATTCAGCGGGAGGTGGAGCGGATCGCCTCGGGGCTGGGCAAGGATCTGCTCGTCGTCACCGATGAGCACGGACGGGTGCTTGCGGCGAGCGAGCGGCGCGCCGCGCGGCCGGCCCTGGGAGACGACCTCGCGGCGCTTCCCGTGGTGCGCCGCGCGCTCGACCCCACACTCCCGGCCGAACGATCCAACTTCGGCGCCGCCCGGTTCCACGGCGAGTATTTCCAGATCGGCTGCGTGCCGATCGTTCTCCAGGACGTGCCGATTGGCGTTCAGATCCTGGGCGACCGCCTCGACGCGGTTGTGTCGAAGCGGCGCGCGGCGTTCGATGGCGAAATCGTCGTGACCGCGGACGATCGGGTCATCGGCTCGACGTCGAGCCTCGCCGAGTTCAGTCCCGCCGCTCTTCCCGCCTCCTCCAACGAGGGCACCATCCGTTTGGGACGCGAGGACTTCGTCGTGGAGCCCCTCAGGCTCGGGAGCGCCCCCGGGGGTGGGCCGGTCATTTTCTACCTGCTGCACTCGCTCTCCCCGGTCTTGGGACCCCTCAACCAGGCGTTGCGAGTCGTCTTCCTGCTGTACGGCCTCCTCGGCCTCGTACTCGCCGGCGTCGGCGCCGCGGTCGTGTCGCGCTCCGTGACCGCGCCATTACGGCGGTTCGTGGCGTTCATGGAATCGGTCGCGCAGAGCGGCGACTACACGCGGCGCTTTGATGCCGGCCCCGCGACCGCCGACATCCGCACGCTCGACGCCTCCTACGACCGCCTCATTGCGTCGCTCGCGCAGAAGCACAGCGAGCTCGAGGAGCGTAGGGCCGAGCTATCCCGTGCCAACGTCGAGCTGACGGAGCATGTGCAGGAGCGTGAGCGGGCCGAGGAGGCGCTGCGCGCGAGCGAGGAGCAGCTCCGCCAGTCGCAGAAGCTCGAGGCGATCGGGACTCTCGCGGGAGGCGTCGCCCACGACTTCAACAACCTCCTGACCGTCATGCAGAGCTACACCGAGCTGGTGCTGCACGAGCTGCCGCGCGACGGACGGATGCACGACGACCTGGAGCAGGTGAAGCTGGCCACCGTGCGCGCCACCGCCCTCACGAAGCAGCTGCTCGCCTTCAGCCGAAAACAGGTGATGCAGCCGAAGATCATCGACCCGAACGCCATCGTGACGGGGGTCGAGAAGATGTTGCAGCGCGTGATCGGCGAAGACATCGACCTGCGCACCGTGGAGGGGAGACCGCTCGCGCGGGTGCTCGTCGACCCGGGCCAGTTGGAGCAGGTGATCATGAACCTCGCGGTGAACGCGCGCGACGCGATGCCGCACGGGGGGCGTCTCACGATCACCACGGCGAACGTGCGGGTGGACGTCGACAGCCCCGGGCGGATCCCGCAGATGCCGCCGGGTGAGTGGGTGCTCCTCTCGGTCGGCGACACAGGGACCGGGATGGACGCCGCGACCCGGGCGCGAATCTTCGAGCCGTTTTTCACGACCAAGGAGGCCGGGAAAGGCACGGGGCTCGGCCTGTCTACCGTGTATGGCATCGTCAAGCAATCGGGCGGATTCATCACCGTCGCGAGCGAGCCCGGGCAGGGGACGACCTTTTCGATCTACTTCCCTCCCGTAGCCGATGGAGTAACCGAGGTGGACAACGGTGCCGCCTCGCCGGCGGAGGGAACCGGACGAGGGCGGGGCGGGTCGGAAACGATCCTCGTCGTCGAGGACGAGGAGTCGGTTCGCTCACTCGTGCGCCGCGCGCTCGAAGAGATGGGCTACCACGTCCTCACCGCCGACCGCGCAGAGGAAGCCGAGCGGCAAGCGAGCCGGCACGTCGGGCCGATCCACTTGTTGGTCACCGACGTAATCATGCCGGGAGCGACAGGCCGGGAGCTCCGAGATCGGCTGGTGCCACGCCATCCCGGCATGCGGGTCCTGTTCATCTCGGGCTACACGGGCGACGCCATCACCCAGCGCGGCGTCCTAGGGCCCGGCTTCGAGCTGTTGGAGAAACCGTTTACTCCCGCGGCCCTGGGGGATCGGGTCCGGGAGATCCTCGAGCGATGAGGGTCCGCGCGGGATGGCTCAGCGCGGCGCTGCTCGTCGCGGCCGTCGCCCCGGCGTCGGCGCAACAGTGGCTCCTGCTCGACGGCATCGCCGACGGCGAGACGTGGGCCACCGACTCGGCGTCCCTCCAGCTGAGCCGCGACGGCGGCCATCCGGCCCCCGCGGGCCGTGTGCAGCTGTTCGCCGGCGTGGATGCTCGCCGGGTGCAGATCATCTTCATGGGGGAGATCGAGGGGGGAAAGGGAAGCAGCGAAGGCACGACGGAAGTCGGCTACGACCAGCTGATTGTGCGTTTCCTCCCGTCACCGCTTCTGGTGGTGGACGTGGGCAAATTTCCCTCTCCGCTGGGCGCGTTCGCGAACCGGCGCCTATCGACGATCAATCCGCTGATCGGCGCGCCCGACGGGTACCCCGTCCAATATCCTTGGGGCGCGGAGGTGAGCGGGACCACCGCGCATTTCGATTACCGTGCCGCGGTCGTGAGCCTCCCCGCCACCCACGAGGACTACGTCCCCGATCCCAGTCCCACCGCGCGGCCGGTGCTGGGGGGCGGGTTCACGCCGGTCCCCGAGTTGCGCCTGGGGGCCTCCGTCACGTGGGGCCCCTACCTCAACCGCGATCTCGCCCCAGTCCTCCCCCCCGGGGCCGATTGGAAGAGCTACTCGCAGCGGATCGTCGCGTTCGACACCCGCATCAGTCGCGGGTACTTCGAATTCCACGGCGAGCTCGCCCTGTCGCGCTACGACGTGCCGGCCCAGGCCACGCCGGTGGATGGGGTCGCCTACTACGCCGAAGTGAAGGAGACGTGGACGCCGCGATTCTTTACGGCGATCCGGGTGGAGCGGAATGATTACCCGTTCATCAGCCCGGTGGACGCCTCTCAATGGATCGCACAGACCGTGAATGGCTACAACACCGAAATCGGTGTCGGCGTGCGGGCGGGTGCGGGTACGATCGTGAAAGTGAGCTACCGTCGCTTGTGGTGGAACGTCGATCCGGCGCTCCAGCCGGCGCCGCCCGGAGGCTACGCGTTCGCGATCCAGCTGTCGTTGCATTTCGACGCCAAAGCCTGGGTCGAGAGGAAGCACTAGCGATGATCCCGATTCTCCTCGCTTCGCTCGCGATCCACTGCGGGGGACGAGGCCCGGACTCCGTCGTCTACACGGTTCTGCCCCAGAGCCGCTTCGAAGTCGAGGTGGGGCGCTCCGGGGCGTTCGGCTTTCTGGGCCACGACCACCTGATTCGCGCGCGGGCGTTCCGGGGACGGGCGGTCTACCGGCCTGCGGCGCCTTCCCGGTCGCAGGTCGAGGTCGTGGTCCGGGCCGACAGCCTCGAGGTGCTCACCCCGCACGACACAGCCGAGATCCGCAAGGTGACCGAGGTGATGCGGGGGCAGGTACTCCAGGCCGGACGGCACCCCGAGATCCGGTTCATCTCGCACGATGTGACGCCAGGCGAGCACGGGTTCCGCGTGCGTGGCGATCTCACGATCACCGGAGTGACGCGGGGTATCGTGGTGGACGTCGAGGCCACTGCGGGCGGCGACACGCTGCGGGCCCAGGGCCGCTTCGCGGTGAAACAGACGGACTTCGGCCTCACGCCGGTGCGCGCGGGTGGGGGTACGGTGCGGGTGGCGGACCGCGTGGTGATCACCTTGGACGTGGTGGCGCTCCGCGATCGGGAGCGCTAAGCCTAGCGCTTGAGGCGTCGAGCGAGCTCGTCGGCGGTCATGCGGGCGCAGGTCGCGAGGAGCCCGGCGGGCGAGCGTTGTGGCGTGTCGTCGCTGCTCACCTCGGCGGACACGATCTCGCCCAGACGTCGCCCGCTGTGCCCGTCCATCAGCCGACTCGAGAAAGCGCAGCGCGACGTCCCCATGGCCGTCGGCAGCCGCATCGCCAACGCCCCGCTCTTGAATCCGTCCAGCGAGCTGACGACGAACAGCACGGGGACGGTCGTGTCGGTCGTGTCCGGAGCGACCGCAATCCCGTCATTGCGCAATCGGTCGGCCAGCTCCGCGCGGAGAGAGTCACCCACGTTGTATTGGAACGGATAGCCCGTCAGGTCGGTCACCGGGCCCACGACGACGACGCGGTACGCTCTGAGCGAAACCCCCGGCTCGAGCGTCACCTGCGGCCGGAGCGGGCTGCAGGCAGCGAGGAGCGAGAGGACGATAAGACTCACGAGGCATCTGACGCCCGCCACCGTGGCGGGCGGCGCGCTACGCGCGCTCGAGCGGATCGGCCGACGGAGCGTCAGAGCCTGGCCCATCTAGTCTAGTGGTGCCCCGGCTCCCCGTCGTGCTTGTCGTGGTCCATGTCGTGCATGCCGTGCTCCATCATCGGCCCCATGTGCTCCAGCGCATCCGCAAAGCCGTCGGCGCGCGCGCGTTGAGTTTCGGTCAGCACGGCCCGCGCCTGGGCCGCCGTGCTGAGCGCTACCCAATGCGCCTTGGCCATCGCGGCCTGCATCACCTGGAAGTGCGCTCTGAGCTGCGTGGTGTCGGGGCTTGGCGACGTGAAGACGGTCGCGAGCTCGCGGCCGTGCATTTCCATATCGCTCTTCGCCGCATCTTCGACGCTCTTCGCGGCATCGCGCAGCACGGTGAGCCTTGCGGCCTGCTGATCGGTGAGGTTCAGGACGTCGCGATGCATGAGCAAGTGGCTGGGACTGAACACCATGATGCGCGTCATCATGGGATTCATCATCTGGCCCATGTGTCCCATCATCCCCATCATGCCTTGCGCGCCCATGCCACCATCCATGCCCCTGTGCATGCCGTGTCGGGCGGCGCTGTCGGGCTGTTGGGCGGCGAGGGGGACAGCGAGCGCGAGCATCCACAGCAGGCGAATCGGCGTCATTCGGGACTCCCGGAGTGAGGGAAAACCTTGGGCTCTAGAGACGAAGCGCGGTCTTCTCGGTACACCGCAGGTTTGATACCGGTCCCACCCGGGGTTTGGGCGCCCCGAGCTACGGTCCATCGCCGGGCATGATCCCTTGATTGACGAGGTCCTTCATCAGGTCGATCGCCAGGCGAGCGCCCCACCGCTTGCCGATTTCCCCCGATTGCAGCGCGAAGGTCGTCTGGGCGGTCGCGTACCGTTGCCCGAGCGGCGATTCGTAAAATCGCACGAGGTCCTTGAGATCCGCCACGGAGAGCACGCGGGCGAACAGAGGCGCCAGCGAATCGACGAGCTCGGGCGCGTGGCGATGGGCACGCACGGAGAAGCTGTCGAAGAAGGTCGGGGGTAGTCTGGAGTTCGTCTGCCGTTGCGTCAGCATCGCCGCGTCCATCGCTTTCACGATGGTCTCCTCGCTGTGCATCGTCTTCAGGAGACGCCTCGCCAGCGCCAGGGGCGCGGTGTCAGCGGCGACGGTCGTCGAGGCTTGGGAGGCGGCGGGGCGAGCGGCCAGCGCGAGAAGGAGCGCCGCACCGCGAGCGCAGCGAATGAGCAGTGGGACCGTCATGGGGTCACCCTATCCGGGTCGGTTGTTCAGGTCGTGCGTTGGGGATCGTCGCTCGCTCGGGTGAAGGCGCGGGCGGTTCAGCTGCAATTCTATCCCGATCGCAACGCACCGCCAGCGGCTGGCCCTCTGCTCGGTTGCGCCGGCACGCGCCCGGCCCTACTATGCGAGCCGCGCGCGACCTGGCATGGACCGGCAGGTGATCGCCGCGTCCTCCGAGAACCGACGGGCAAACGTGCACACAGCGAACGCAGTCGTCACGATCGAGCGCTTCATCATGGACCAGGAGCGCCGCCATCCGGAGGCCACCGGAGAGCTCTCGGACCTGCTCTCAGACCTGGCGCTCGCGGCCAAAATCATCTCGCGCCAGGTGCGCCGAGCGGGGCTGACCGACATCCTCGGCGCGGCGGGGACGATGAACGTATCGGGCGAGCAGCAACACAAGCTCGACGTCTTCGCGCGCGACACGATCCACAGCGCCGTGCAATACTCCGGCTGTCTCTGCTTGATGGCGTCGGAGGAAGACGAGGCGCCGGTCCCCGTACCCCCGGACGCGAAAATGGGGTCGTACGTGCTGCTGCACGACCCGCTCGACGGCTCGTCCAACATCGACGTCAACGTGTCCACGGGCACGATCTTCTCGATCCACCGGCGGGTGACCCCGTCGGCCGACCAGCCGTCGCTCGCTGATTGCCTCCAGGTGGGTCGCCGCCAGGTGGCCGCCGGGTACATCCTGTACGGGTCGAGCACGATGCTCGTATACACGACGGGGCAGGGGGTGCACGGGTTCACCCTCGACCCGACGATCGGCGAGTTCTTGCTGTCCCACCCCGATATGCGGACGCCCGAGGTGGGGATGTACTACAGCATCAACGAGAGTTACCGGAATCGCTGGACCCCGGCGGTGCAACGCGTGGTGCAAGCCTTCCGAAACGGCGATGGCGAGGTGAAACCGAAGGGAGCGCGCTACATCGGCTCGCTCGTGGCGGACCTGCACCGCAATCTCATCACCGGCGGCGTATTCCTGTATCCCGCCGACGCGACGGCGCCGGAAGGCAAGCTCCGGCTGATGTACGAGGCCGCGCCGGTGGCGATGGTGCTCGAGCAGGCGGGTGGCGCGGCGACTGATGGCCGCGGGCCGATCCTCGATCTCGTCCCCGAGCGCCTGCACCAGCGGACGCCGCTCGTGGTCGGGAGTAAGGCGGACGTCGCTTTCGCGACGGAGATCATGGGGGCCGCGTGACGCCGGAGGGGATCACGGGAACCAGGGCGTGAGGGCGCGGGCGATCACGAGCGCCCCCGTTGCGACGACGACCGCACCGGCGGCGCGGGCCGTCCATTCGGGCCGCGGCGCGAGCCGCTCGGCGGTGATCGCAACCGCGACGATCGCGATCGCGCCGAGATCCATCATGCCGGCCGCGAGCAACACCGTCATGAAGCCGGAGCAGCACAGGCTGCAGTGCACGCCGTAGCGGAGGCCGTGCTGGCAGGCACCGCGCGCGTCCAGAGCCGGCGGCTCGCGGCACCCCGTCGCTTCGCGACAGCGTTCAAGCTGGCGCGCCTTCCACGCCGTGAGCTGAAGGCATCCCGCGACGAGGAGGGCCAAGCCGGTCAAGACGGGCACGGATCGCGCCAGCGCCGGCCACCGCAGCTCGGCGGCCGCTAAGGAGACACCGACCGGGTACGCCGCCGCCCCGAACACCGCCCAGACGAGGAAGTACGCCGCGCCCGCAAGCACCGTCAGCCCGCCCAATTGAGCCTGGTTCAGCCGGCACACGGCACGGCGGTAGCCCAGGAGCACGACGACGAGGGAGGGCAGCATCATCGCGACCATCATGACCAGCCACATCCCCATGAAGACAGCGCCCGTGCCGAGCCAGGTCCAGCCGGGCATCCGCATCCAGGTCATGGACAGGGTCCAACCGCCGGGCATGAGCATGCCCCCGGACATCGAGCGGGACGAGTAGACCGTCGCCGTCGCGCTCAATACGAACAGGAGCGCGCAGGTGCCGAGGAACGCCCCCTCCCGCGCGCCGCGCTCAGTCCTCGTAGCGATCGTGATAGCCGACCCAGCCCTGGGTGTTCTTGGGATCCTCGTCCCGCCCCTTGGGGACGAGGTCGAGGTAGTGGTAAGCGGTGTTGAGCATGTCGATTCCGCGCGCATAGCACGAGTAGGTGTGAAACACCGCGCCGCTCTCGTCCTTGTAGAAGACACTGACGCCCTCGCGGTCCGTCATGTCGCCGTCCATCGTGCCATAGTTGTAGACCGCCGTACCGTTCTTCAGGTCTTCAGGACGAAACGACACGTGATAGTCATAGTTGAAGTCGTTTCGGGCCGAGGAGACCCACGTGAACGTCCATCCCATTCGCCGCCTGAACGGTTCGATCTTGGCGAGCGGGGCCCGGGAGACGGCGACGAAGCTGGTGTCCCGGTGATTCAGGTGCACGCCGATGGGGTTGAAGTTGTCGGCCCAGAACGAGCAATGCTTGCAGCCCTCGTTCGACGCGGGGTTGAACATGAAATGATAGACGACGAGCTGACTCCTCGCGCCGAACAGCTCGGCCAAGGTCTCCTCGCCGCTCGGTCCGTCGAACACGTAGCGCTTGTCGACGTTCACCCACGGGAGCGCGCGGCGCTCGCGACTCAGCTGGTCGCGCAGCCGTGTGAAGTCCTTTTCCTTCGCGAGGAGCTGCTTGCGCAGCACGAGCCACTGCTCGCGCGAAACCACCTGGTGGTTCTGGAGTGCCATGTGGTCACCTCCTGGGCTATTGCCACTGACTGGCGCCGTGTCGTGTGATTGGTAATATTCTACCAATCGGTTGAATATAACCCATGGCCACCCGTCACGCACGCCGGCTCGACCAGGTCTACGGCGCGATCGCGGACCCGACGCGGCGCGCGATCCTCGTCGTGCTCGCCAGGGGCGACGTGAACGTCGGGGCGCTGGCCGAGCGGTTCCCGCTTTCGTTCAACGGCGTCTCCAAGCACGTGAAAGTCCTGGAGCGGGCCGGACTCGTGACGCGCCGCGTGCGCGGTCGCGAGCATTGGCTGCGCCTCGAGCCCGCGCCGCTCCGGCAGGCGACACGCTGGCTCGAGCACTACCGCACGTTCTGGGATGCCCGGCTCGACGCGCTGGAGGCGTTTGTCGGGAAGGTGCGCCGATGACCACGACCGACGACGCGGCCGAGGCGCTGGTAGTGCGGCGGCTGCTCCCGGTCCCGCGGGCGGTGGTGTTCGCGGCATGGCTCGATCCCGCCAGCCTGGCGCAGTGGATGTGTCCGGGAGAGGTGACGAGTGCCACCGCCGAGGTTGACCAGCGGGTGGGCGGCAAGTTTCGCATCGTGATGAAACACGGACGGGGCGACGGCGAGCATTGGGGTGAATACCTCGCCATCGACCCGCCGTCGCTCCTGTCGTTCACCTGGATCTCGGCGAACACCGATCTCCGGCCCAGCGTCGTCACGGTCGAATTGCGCGACCGGGGCGCCAACACAGAGCTGATCCTGACGCACCGGCGTCTCCCGGCGTCGAAGGTGGACGCGCACCGGAAGGGCTGGAGCGATATCCTCGGGAAACTCGGGGACACGCTCGCGACCGGCGGGCGCTAGGGCTCCGCGCTGGCCAGGTCCATGACTGCTCGGGCAAGGGCCCGCACCTTCGCCGGATCGGTCGCTCCCTGCGCATCCCCGTTCACCTGGGTCCCGAGCTGGTGCAACGCGGCCCGGCGGTCTTGCCCCGAAAGCCGCTCGGCGCGGGTCAGCCCATCTCGCGCGGCAGCCACTTTCTCGGGCGCCAGGCCGTTCGAGCGCGCCAGCTGGTCCAGGTAGGCGCGCGCCACGACGAAGCTCGCGGGCCACGTGAGCTTCGGCTGGTCCTGGACGTTCAGGTAATCGAAGTGCACCAGCTTCGCGGCGTCGATCTCGTTCTGCGAGAGGAGCGCGCTGGGCTCGAGCTCCAGCACGTCGAGCCCGCGGGAAATTTCGGAGCTGACGATGTAACCGTTGTACCAGTAAGCGGACCAGGACCCGGCGCCGACCAGCTTGGTCGAGTCCATCGGGCCACGGTCGAAGTACGCGATCTCTCTCGGGTGCGCCGGATCGGTCCAGTCGAATACCGAGATACCGCCCTGATACCAGCCCTGAACCATGATGTCGCGGCCGGGGATCGGGATCAGTGACCCGTTGTGCGCCACGCAGTTTTCGTTGGCCGTCTGCGGGACCGGAAGTTTGTAATAGCTCTTGAACGTCATCGTGTCGTTCACGAGCGTGAAGATCGCGTCCGCGCCCCACTCGTACTTGTCCGTGACCCGGCAGCGCGGCTGGAGGCCGCCGCCCCACTCATCGCTGAATAGGATCTTCGTGCCGTCGTTGTTGAACGTCGCGGAGTGCCAGAACGAGAAGTTCGAGTCGGCTGCGGCGCCAATACGCTTCGGGTTCGCCACATCCTTGATGTCGAGCAACAATCCGTAGCCGCCGCACGCGCCGCCGGCCAGGCCGATCGCGGGGTAGACCGTGATGTCGTGGCACTGTGTCGGACCGAGTCCGGCGAGATCAGGATTCGGCGCGCCTCGCCCGCCGCCGCCGCGCCCGCCACGCCCGCCACCTGCCGCT
>JBGPIJ010000033.1:0-15082 GCA_041484865.1 Gemmatimonadota bacterium | reverse complement strand
GCCTTCGTTGCCCGCTTCGATCTTGTCCGCAATAAACGGCTCACGATAGGCGTTCATCCGGAACTTCTGCCCCGTGAACGTGAAGTCCGGGGTGGGCGTCCACGTCATATGGCACTGGTTGCAGGTATACCCGGTCATACGAACGAACGACGGAACCCGGGCCTGTGCAACCTGGGCCATAACCGCGAACGCGCCCAGCACTCCCGCTACTCTTAGCCAGCGCATCGTTAATCCTCCCTTGACTCTTGGCTCCCACTCACTGGGGAGCGCTTTTTTGAAAAGGCCGCGCCGCTTATCTGCCGACGCGGTGCTCCTGCGACTGTTGCGCGAAATAATTGACGAGTGCGTCCCACCTCCTGGTTGCTGAGTTTCACATTCAGCATCTGCACTTCAACACCGTTCTTGCCGCCCGCCTGAGCATTGGCGACGCGTACGCCACCGAGCAAACTCTCGGCACCGACGAACGACAATCATGAAGCCCAGCCTGGAACCCGTCAATGGCAGCAAAGGACGCCGCACTGCGCGGTCGTCCCCGGAGGCCGGTATATGATGAACCTAGGTTGCGCACCCGTCAATAGTGCTCTGCAAGCTGGGGACAATCGGCCCCCACTGCAAGGCCTTGCCGAGGGCGCTCCCAGGGCCACGCTTCACCACCCGAATGGATGGCGCCTGACAACCACTAAGAATGGGTCCCGGGAACGCCGCGCCGCGCGCCTCGCGCGACCTCTTGTGGCACCGTCCGGTGCGGGATAACCTCCTGTCGTGCGCGTTGCGCCGGTCGTCCCGGTTTCCCTCCAACCCCCGCCACAGACCGCCACCCATGACTAACGTTGCCCACGCGGTAATCGAGGCGCGGGGGGTCCGGAAACGGTTCGGCCGCGCCTGGGGGCTGCGGGGGATCGACCTCACCGTCGAATCCGGCGAAATCGTGGGTTTGCTCGGCCCGAACGGCTCTGGCAAGAGCACCCTGTTGCGGCTCCTCTCCACCGCGGCCCGGCCGAGTGCCGGAGAGCTGCGGCTGTTCGGCCGCGCCCCCGAACGGGAGGCCGCGGTCATTCGACAGCGCATCGGCGTGCTGGCCCACGCGTCAGGGCTCTACGGCGAGCTGACGGCGCGTGAAAACCTGCGTTTCGCCGCCATGATGTACGGACTTCCACCCGCCCAGCCGGCGCTCGACGTCCGCCTCGCCGAGGCGGGGCTCGCCCACGCGGCCGACGCGCGCGTGCGGACCTACTCGCAGGGGATGCTGCAGCGGCTGGCGTTGATTCGGGCCACGCTCCACGACCCCGATCTCGTTCTGCTGGACGAGCCCTACACGGCACTCGACGCGAGTGGACTGACGCTCGTCGACCGCGCCCTCGCCGACCTGCGCAGCGCCGGGAAGACGGCGGTCGTGGCGACCCATCTCGTCGAGCGCAGTCTGCGGCACTGCGATCGCGCGCTGGTCCTCTCGGCCGGCCGCGTGGTATACGACGGGCCCGCCGCGGCCGTCCCCGCCTCCGTCTTTCCGTCCGCCATGGAAGGGGTCGCGTGATCCGAGCCGAGCTGCGGCGGGCGTGGGCGCTGGTGTGGAAGGACCTCTTGATCGAGCGGCGCGCGAAAGCGGCGTTCAACGCCATGGCGTTCTTCGCGGGTATGGTCCTGCTGACGTTCGGGTTCGCGCTCGGTCCGGACGCCCCGGGGTTCGCAACCGGAGAAGGAACGCTGCTGCAATACCTGTCGCCGGGGCTCCTGTGGGTCGCGATCCTGTTCACGGGGCAGCTCGCGGCCGACCGATCCTTTCAACTCGAGCTCGAGCGGGGCGGTCTCGATGCGCTGCGGGTCTACCCGGGCGATCGCAAGGCCTTGTATTTCGGCAAGCTGCTCGCAAACCTCGCGGTCCTGCTGCTCATGGAAATGTTGTTGCTGCCTTTCGCTGCTATCCTTTATAGTCTGGACCTGTGGGGGTGCCTCCCGGCCCTCGCGGGCATCGCGGTGCTCACCACGCTCGCCCTGGCCGCCACGGGGACCTTCTACGCGGCGCTTACGGCGAATCTGCGCGCTCGACAGGTGCTCCTGCCCCTTCTGCTCTTCCCGGTCTTGATTCCCGTGGTGCTCGCAGCCGTCAAGGCTACGGCGCTCGTGCTCCGGGGCGACCCGATGAACGAGCTTGCCTCGTGGGTTAAGTTGCTGGCATCCGCCGACGTACTGTTCCTGGCCGTGTCCGCGCTGACGTTCGAGTACGTGGTCGAAGAATGAGAGGCTGCTAGATGAGCACCTCCGGAATGTCGAGTGTCGCACGCCTCGGTCGGGTGGCCGGACTCCTCGCGCTGCCCATCGTCGCCGTGGGCCTCTATCTCGGACTCGTGTGGGCCCCTCCCGACGCGATGATGGGGCAGGTCCAGCGCATCATGTACGTCCATTTTCCGAGCTGGATCGCGACCGCCCTGGCCTACATTGTCGGGTTCGTGTGCAGCGTCCTT
Organism: Gemmatimonadota bacterium; assembly: GCA_041484865.1. Classification (GTDB taxonomy): domain Bacteria; phylum Gemmatimonadota; class Gemmatimonadetes; order Gemmatimonadales; family GWC2-71-9; genus AG25. The sequence goes on along the minus strand of JBGPIJ010000033.1, from coordinate 12,620 downwards.
TATCTGGCGCGGCGCCGCCCCACCCTCGACTATATGGCGCAGGCGGGGGTAGAAGTGGGCGTGCTGTTCAACACTACCGGACTGATCACAGGCTCGATTTGGGGCCGGCCGACGTGGGGCGTGTGGTGGACCTGGGATCCGCGGCTGACCACCACGGCCATCATGCTCGTGATCTTCGTCGGATACCTGCTGGTGCGGGCCTTCCTCGACGATCCCGAGGCCCGGGGGCGCGTCGGTGCCCTCGTGGCGATCATGGGATTTCTCACCGTACCGATCGTGTATTTCTCGGTGCGGTGGTGGCGCACCCTGCACCAGGTGCAGTCGAGCCCCAATACGGTCGATCACAGCATGGTGATCGCCTTGCGGGTGATGATGGTGGCCTTCGCCCTCGGCGCCTGCTACCTCATGTCGCGCCGCTATGAAGTCGCTCGGCTCGAGGCAGCGGTGGAGCTGCTCGACTTCGATCCAGAGACGGAGGGGCGCCGTGGGTAGCGTCGGCGTGGACAACTTCGGCTTCGTGGTGGCCGCTTACGTCGTGACGGCCACGTTCGTAATCGCATACACCTGGCGCCTGACGCGGCGGCTCGCACGAGCTCGACAGGCCGCCGCCGGCAGGCGGGGAGAGGCGTAAACGCATGGCGCTGAGCGGTCGGAAAGCGAGCGTCGCCGTGGGCGGCGCGGTCGTATTGCTTGTCTTCGCCTACCTCATCTGGGGCGGGATCGGCAACAACCTGGTGTACTTCCTCACGCCGAGCGAGCTGTGGGCGAGGGGTCCTGCCGCCTACGGCGCGAGCATCCGGCTCGGGGGCGTCGTCGAGGCCTCGAGCATCCGATGGGATGCCGACAAGCACGAGCTCCGGTTTCGGCTGGTGGACGCCGCCGGCACCACCCGGCCCGTCGAAGTCGTGAGCACCGGCCTGCCTCCGCAGATGTTCACTGAGGGGATCGGGGCGGTGGTGGAAGGGGTGTGGTCGCCGGATGGGGTATTCCACTCCCACAACCTGATGGTCAAGCACTCCAACGAGTACCGCGCGCCGCCGCCCGGGAGCAAGCCGGCCGAGTACTACCGCCAGCTCTTCCGGAACCAGCGGTCATGAACGCGTTCCTCGGGCATACCGCCACTCTCGTCGCGCTGTTGCTCGCGGGCGGGGGGGCGGCCGCAGCATTCATCGGCGGCCGCACCGGCGATGCCCGCTACGTCGCGTGGGCACGCCGCGCGGGAGTCGCCGTGTTCGCGCTCGTGCTGACGGCGTTTCTCGTCATGGAACGCGCGCTCGTCGCGCACGACTTCAGCGTCAGCTACGTCGCCCAGGTGGGCAGCCGGACGACGCCCCTCTTCTATACCATCATCTCCCTCTGGAGCGCGCTCGAAGGCTCGATCCTGTTGTGGGCGCTGATTCTGTCGGCCTACACGGCGCTGCTCGTGCGCTGGAGTACACACCGCTACCAGACTGAGGCGGGACCCGATTCCCAGGTCCCCTACGCGCTGGGCACGCTGTTGTGCGTGAACGTCTTCTTCCTGTTGCTGATCTCCTGGCCCGCCAATCCGTTCCACCTGCTGAATCCCGCGCCGCTCGACGGCCCCGGTCCGAACGCGCTGCTCCAGAACAGCCCGTTCATGGGCGTGCACCCGCCGCTCCTCTACACCGGCTATGTCGGGATGTCGGTGCCGTTCAGCCTCGCCATCGGCGCCCTGCTCGCGGGTCGGATCGGCCCCGACTGGACGAAGCTGATCCGGCGCTGGACCATGGTTCCCTGGACGTTCCTCTCGCTCGGGATCCTCGCCGGTGCCTGGTGGTCCTATGAGGTGCTCGGTTGGGGCGGCTACTGGGCCTGGGACCCGGTCGAAAACGCCTCGTTCATGCCCTGGCTGACCGCGACCGCGTTCCTGCACTCCGTCATGGTTCAGGAACGCCGCGGCATGCTCAAGATGTGGACCATCACGCTGATCGTCTCGACGTTCCTGCTCACCGTGCTCGGCACGTTCCTGACGCGGAGCGGAGTCCTGGCGAGCGTGCACGCCTTCACGCAAAGCCCGATCGGGCCGTTCTTCCTCGTGTTCCTCGCCCTCGTGCTGCTCAGCTCGCTGGCGCTGCTGGCGTGGCGCAGCGAGACGCTCGAGAGTGAAGGGCGCTTCGATGCGGCCCTGTCGCGCGAGACGGCGTTCATGGTGAACAACCTACTGTTCGCCGCATTCGCGTTCGTCGTGCTGCTCGGCACGATGTTTCCGCTGATCGCGGAAGCCGTGCGCGGCGCCAAGGTGAGCGTCGGGGGGCCCTACTTCAACGAGCTGAGCGTGCCGATCGCCCTGCTCCTCGTGTTCCTCGCGGGGGTCGGCCCCGCGCTTCCCTGGCGCAAGGGATCGCTCGAGCTGGTACGCGGCAAGTTCCGCTGGCCCACGATCGCCGCCCTCGGGGCCGGTATCGTGCTGGCCGTGGCCGGTGTGCGGGCGCCGCTCGCCTGGCTGACGTTCGTGCTCGCCGTGTTCTCGGCGGGACTGCTCGTGGTCGAGTTCGTGACGCCGACCCGGGCGCGGCACGAGACGACCGGTGAAGGCTGGGTGCTCGCGCTGTGGCGGGTTGTCTCGAGCAACCGCCGCCGCTACGGTGGCTACGTGGTGCACTCGGGGATCCTGGTGATCGCGGTGGGGGTGGCGGCGTCGGCGACGTTCCGCCAGGAAGAGGAATGGACGCTGCGCCGCGGCGCCGCCGCGCAGATCGGCCGCTACCGCATTCAATTCGACTCGGTCTGGGCCGTGAAGGAGTCGCAGCGCGACGGCGTCATCGCCGCCACGACAATCGAGGCCAGCGGCCAGCCGTTCGGGCGGCTCTTCCCGCGGCTCAACTACTATCCCACCGCGATGGAGCCAATCGGCACCCCGGCCGTCCGCGAAGGCCTGCGCGAGGACCTCTACCTCGTGCTGATGGCCTACACGCAGGACGGCCAGCAGGCCACGCTGAAGGCGATCGCGAGCCCGATGGTGGGCTGGATCTGGCTCGGGGGCGGCATCGTCGCCCTGGGAGCGCTGTTCGCTCTGTGGCGTTCGCGCGGGGAGGCAGCGCGCCGGGCGTCTCGCCCCGACGCGGAGCGGCGGGGAGGGGCGCGAGTGCCGAGTGAGGCGCTGCGCTAGTGCGCTGGCGCCGCTGGGCGATTCCTCTGAGCGGCGTCCCGGTGCTCGCCCTGCTGGCCTGGGGTCTGACGCGCGACGCGCACACGATTCCTTCGCCCCTCCCGGGCAAGCCCGCGCCCGACTTCGCGCTCCAAACGCTGAACGGCGATTCGCTGCGCCTGCATGACCTCACAGGACAGGTCGTGCTCGTGAACTTCTGGGCGTCGTGGTGTCTCGCGTGCCGGGCCGAGCACCGGGTGTTGCTGGACGCCGCGCGCCGCTACGGCCCACAGGGACTGCGCATCGTCGGAGTCGTGTACGAAGACACGCGTGACAACGCCCAACAATGGATCACCGAGCGTGGCGGTGATTGGGTCAACGTGCTCGACGTGGGCAGCCACACCGCCATTCAATACGGCCTGTTCGGCGTCCCGGAGACGTTCTTCGTGGGACGCGACGGCCGGATCCTCTATAAGCAGATCGGCCCGCTCGACACAGCCGTGGTCGACCGCTGGGTCCCGCGGCTGCTCGCCGCCTCCCCGGTTCCGTCCACCACCCCCCTGCCCGCGGAGCCATACGCCGAGGGTCGGAGCGAAGGCCACATAACCGCGGGCGGCGCCGCACGCCGCGATTAGCGATGCCGTCACCTCTCCCGATCATCATCGCGCTGGTGTCGCTCGCAGTCCCCACCAGTCGGCCCCTCGCGCAAGCGCGGCCCGATTCTCCCACCCCGGTCCAGGACACGCTACTCGAGGTCCGAACCCGGGAAGTCGCCGCGACACTGCGTTGCCCGGTCTGTCAGAACCTCTCGATTCAGGACTCGCCGTCCCAGCTCGCGCGCGACATGAAGCGCGTAGTGCACGAGCGTTTGGCGGCGGGCGAGACCCCGGAGCAGGTGCGCCGCTATTTCGTGTCGCGCTACGGCGAGTGGGTACTGCTGAAGCCGAAAGCGGCGGGCGTGAACCTCTCGGTGTGGCTCCTGCCCCTGGTAGCGTTACTCGGCGGCGCGACGGTCGTGTGGCTCGCGGTACGCCGTTGGGTCGCGCGGGGGGACATGCGAGCGGCTGCTCCGGAGCCCACGCCCGTAGCGGCAGCCTCCGCTCCCGATTTCGCGACGCTCCGCGCCCGGCGAGCGGGACTGCAGGCATCGCTCCAGGATCTGGATGCGGAGTTCGCGGCCGGCCGCCTCACGGCCACCGACTTCGAGTTCCTGCACCAGCGCGACCAGACGGAGCTCGGCGCCGTGAACGAGGTTCTGAAGCGCCTGAAGAAGAGCGGGGCGGCGCCGGAGCCTGCCGCGTTCCCCGCTGCGGCGCGTCCGGCCCGCGCCTTCCGGGGATGGGCGGCCCTCGGCTGGGGAGCGGGACTCGCCGCCTTCGCCGGGGTAGCCGCACTCTCGCTCAAGGGATCGATTATCGCCCGCGCGCCCGGCGCCACGATCACGGGCGGCCAGGCGGGCGCGGTCCCGGTGGCACTGGGCGAAGCGGGTCCCCTGGACTCGCTGCGAGTGACGCAGCTCGAGACCCGCGTGCGACGCGATTCGACCGATGAGCAGGCGCTCATCGAGCTGGGCCATCTTTACCTCACGCAGGGCCGGGTCCAGGAGGCGGCGCAAGTGGACATGAAGGCGGTGCAGCTGCAACCCGATGCCGAGGGCACGGCGGAGGCGTTCGCGCACATGGGCATGATTCTCTGGAGCACGGGCGAGGCGGACGCGGCGCTCAAGTCACTCGACAAGGCGTTGTTCCTGCACCCCGACCTGCCGGAGGCGCTGCTCTACAAGGGGATCATCCTGTTCGCCGGGGTGCGGGACATGCCGCGGGCCGCCGAGGTGCTCCAACGGTATCTCGATGTCGCGCCCCCCAGCGCCAACACCGCCCGGGTGAAGGGGATGCTGGATGCGGCGCGCGCTAATCGTTAGCGGGGAAGCTTCAGAAGGCGGTTCCAGCGAATGCGGAACGGATCGGTGGCAACGCTCATATAGATGACCAGCGGCCGTCCCACCACGTGGGAGCGCGGTAGGAACCCCCAGTAACGGCTGTCGTACGACTCGTCCCGATTATCCCCCATCACCCAGAAGCTGTCAGGCGGTACGACGATCGGCCCCCAGTCATGCGTCGTGGGATGATACGCCGCGGGTGAGCGGCCGACGTAGTGGAGCAGTTGCCGCGCGCGCATCTGGCGGAGTTGGAACTCGTTCTCCGGTTCGGGGCCCTGGGCCAGATGGAGCGCGTATGGCTCGTCCAATCGCCGGCCGTTGCGCACGATCGTGTCATGGACCATCTGGAGCGTGTCGCCCGCCTCCCCGATCAACCGCTTCACGATGTCCAGATTCGGCGTCGAGTCTTCGACGGACCGGAATACGACGATGCTGCCGCGCCGCGGCTCGGCGTATCCGGGCACGCGGAGCAACCGCAGGCCCGTCAGCGGGATCTCGATCTGCCCGCCGTAGATCGCCTTGTTGACGAACAGGAAGTCGCCGATGAGCAGGGTGTTCTCCATGCTCGCCGAGGGGATGCGAAAGGCTTCGATGAGGTAGGAGCGGAGCAGAATCCAGATGACGAGGGCCGCGAGGATCGACTTTACCCACCCCAGCGCCCACGCCTTGAAGCTCTGCGGTGGCGGGCTCAGGGGTGTTCCACCCAGTCGGCGATGAAGACGTTCGACTCGTGCGGCGCCTTGCGGTCGCGACCCGACACCCAAACCAGCCGTTTGCCGTCGGGCGAGAACATCGGGAACGCGTCGAATTCGGCGGACGTCGTGATCTGCTCGAGCCCACTGCCGTCCACGTTCACGAGATAGAGATCGAAGTTCAGGCCTTCGGGGTGCTTGTAGTTGGACGCGAAGATGATGCGCTTGCCGTCGGGGTGGAAATACGGCGCAAAGCTCGGGCCCGGGACATGGATGACCATGCGCTGGTTGGTGCCGTCCGCATTCATGACCCAGATGTCCATCCGGGTCGGGCGCACGAGGCGCTGCGTGAGCAGCGTCCGGTACTCGGCCGAGTCCGCGGCGGTCTGGGGATGAAACGCGCGATAGACGATCATCTTGCCGTCGGGCGAGAAGTACGGCCCCCCGTCGTACCCGAGCGTGTGCGTCAGGCGCCGCACGTGCGAGCCGTCCACGTTCATCGTGTAGATCTCGAGGTCGCCATCGACCAGCGAGGTGAACACGATGCGTTTGCCATCGGGAGACAGCGTGCCTTCCGCGGTGTAGACGCGGTTCCGGGTGAGCGACCGCTTGTCGGAGCCATCCGGCTTCGCCGTGTACATGTCGTACGGGGACAGGGCCCAGACGTACCCTTGCGAGTAGTCGGGCCGCGGCGGGCAGGCGGAGTCAGCGGCTTCGGTGCTGGAATAGAAGATGCGTCGGTCGTGGTTGTAGAAGTAGCCGCAGGTGGTGCGGCCGCGGCCGTCGGAGACGCGCCGCAGCCCCGTGCCGTCCACGCCGACCGTGTACATCTGGTCGCACTGCTCGGTGGGCCCGGTCCGCTGGAAGATCAGCATGCGGCCGGACTCGGAGAAATACGCCTCCGCGTTCTGGCCGCCGAAAGTCAGCTGCCGGATGTTGCGGAGGTGAACCTCACCCGATTCGGGGGGGACCGCCGCCTGCAACGCCGCGGCGACGAGCGCAAGGGAAATCATAGGCGTGGGAAACTAGACGGCGCGGAGTCTTTGAGCAACCGCGCTGCGCTGGCCCGCTTCAGTTCAATCCGTGGTATAATTGAGGCGCTCATGACCGATCAGAACGCACGCCGTTCACACCCGCCGCTGCTGGATGCGCTCGGCAAGCTGTGCATCGAGGGGAAGGAGCTGGCGAATTACCTGTGGCAGGTGCCGGACGACCAGGGAGTACGCCAGCAGATCCTCGCGGTGCTCAACCGCATCGCCGCGGAGAGCGCGAAACAGGGACGCAAAGAGATGCCGCGCATCTGTAAGGAGCTGACCACCGCAGCTGGAGCGACCCCCAGCCCCCAACAGGTGGACCTGCTCGTCAACGGCTTCGACCGACTCTATCAACTGTGGCAGGCCGCGAAATCGGGCCTGCTCTAACCCAGAAGACCGGAGAATCTGAGATGACGCAAGCCGTCGCTCCCCGTAACGCGAGCCTCGACCTGCTGAGTATCAATACCGTCCGCGCGCTGGCGATGGACGCGGTCCAGAAGGCGAATTCCGGCCATCCGGGAACGCCGATGGCGCTCGCTCCCCTCGCCTACGTCCTGTGGCAACGCCATCTCCGGTACAACCCGGCCAACCCGGACTGGGCGGGGCGCGACCGCTTCGTGCTGTCGTGTGGGCACGCTTGCATGCTGCAATACGCAGTGCTGTACCTCACGGGGTACGACGTGTCGCTCGACGACCTCAAGCAGTTCCGGCAGTGGGGCAGCAAGACCCCCGGTCACACCGAGTACAGACATACCCCAGGGGTGGAAGTGACAACGGGGCCCCTCGGGCAGGGCGTGGGGAACGCCGTGGGAATGGCACTCGCCGAGGCGCACCTCGCGGCCACGTTCAATCGTCCCGGTCATTCGCCCGTCGACCATTGCACCTATTTCCTCTGCTCCGATGGCGACCTGATGGAGGGTGTCTCCCACGAAGCCGCCTCTCTGAGCGGACACCTGAAGCTCGGCAAGCTCATCGGCATCTACGACGACAATCACATCACCATCGATGGTGAAACGTCGCTCACGTTCTCGGATGATACGGCGAAGCGCTTCGAGAGCTACGGCTGGCACGTGCAGAAAGTGGCCGACGGGAACAATCTCGAGGCGATCGATGCCGCGCTGACCGCGGCGAAGCGTGTCGCCGACCGGCCGTCGCTCATCGTCCTCCGCACGCACATTGGATTCGGCAGCCCCAACAAGCAGGACAAGGCGGCCGCGCATGGCGCACCGCTCGGGGAGGAAGAAGTCAAGCTGACGAAGCAGAGCCTGGGGTGGCCGAGCCTCGACCCGTTCTACGTACCGGATGAGGCCCTGAAACATTGGCGCCAGGCCAAGGAGCGCGGCGTAAAGCTCGAGGCGGAGTGGCAGAAGAAGTACGCCGCGTACCGGCAGGCCCATCCCGATCTCGCGGCCGAACTGGAGCGGCGCCTCGCGGGCCGGCTACCGGCGGGCTGGGATGCCGAACTGCCAACCTTCACCATGAAAGATGCCCAAGCCACGCGCGCCGCGTCGGGCAAGGTGATCGCTGCATTCGCGTCCAAGGTTCCGGAGCTGGTCGGCGGGTCTGCAGATCTGGCCGAATCGACGAACCTCGTATTGCCGAAGGGGGGCGAGGTCGAACCCGGAACGCCGGGCGGCCGGAACATGCACTACGGCATCCGTGAGCACGGGATGGGCGCCGTCATGAACGGGATGTCGCTGCACGGCGGCGTCCGCCCGATCGGGTCGACGTTCCTCATCTTCCTCGACTACATGAAACCGTCGGTCCGCCTCGCCGGGCTGCAGCACATTCCCGCGCTGTACGTCTACACTCACGACTCCATCGGCCTGGGCGAAGACGGGCCGACGCATCAGCCGGTCGAGCAGCTTGCCATGCTCCGCGCCACTCCCAATGTCACGACGATCCGTCCCGCGGATCCGACCGAAGTCGTGGAAGCGTGGCGCGCGGCCATGGAGCACAGGGACGGGCCCGTGGCACTCGTGTTCACGCGCCAGAAAGTGTCGGTCCTCGATCGTACGAAGTACGGGCCGGCCGCAGGGCTCCGGCAGGGCGCCTACGTCCTCGTCGACGCTCCCGGCGGGCAGGCTGCGGTCATTCTCATCGCTACCGGATCAGAAGTGGAACTGGCACTCGGCGCGCACGACAAGCTCGTGGCGGAAGGAATCGCCACCCGGGTCGTCAGCATGCCCTGCATGGAATTCTTTGCTCGCCAGCCGCAGGCGTATCGCGACTCCGTGCTGCCGCCCAAGATCAAAGCACGCCTCGCCATCGAGGCCGCGTCTCCACAACCGTGGTATCGCTGGGTGGGTGACAGCGGCTCGGTGCTGGGCCTCGATCACTTCGGTGCGTCTGCGCCGGCCCCGCGGCTGTTTCAGGAGTTCGGGTTCACGGTCGACAACGTCGTGAAGCGCGCGAAGGAGCTGCTAGGCCGCTAGCCGCGTGAGAATGGACCGCGCCGCGCCGCGGCCTGACCGAACGCACGCCGATACGCCCGCACCGTCCACCGCGGCACCGGCCACCGCGAGCGGGGGAAGTGTACCGGCCCGGGCGCGGATCGCCGCGACATTGTCCGCATGCTCTTGTTTGTAGCGCGGTAAGGCCCTGGTCATGCAAAAAGCCCGCGTCCAGAGCGGCGCGCCCGAGATCTCGAGGATGGGCGCGAGCGCGCGGTGCGCGATTGGGCCGGCGTCCAGTTCCTCGGTCTGCAAGAACGCCCGCAGCAGTAATGAGCCCGAGGGCGCGCGCCCGGGGTACTTGAGCGACGCGTAGGTGCACGCGCGCAGCGGGCTCTCCGCCAGTCCCGCTCCGGTGACGAAACCCGTGCCCTCGAGGTGTGCCCGCACCTGGTCGCGGCTGTACGCCAGCGACACCGTGACGCTGGGCCAGTAGACCACGTCTTCGTTCAACCGCCGGGCCGGCTCCACGCCGAGGCCTTCGAGCACTCGCGCCATCGTCCAAGCCTGCGCGGCGAGGATGACGCCCTCGACCTCGACCGCCATTCCGCCGGCCGAGGTCAGGCGATACCCGCTCCCGCTCGGCGCCACGCCGATCACCGCGGTCGCCGTACGGACGGACGCGCTTCCCAGTCGCTCCACGAGGGCGGCGACGATCTCGCCCATTCCACCCCCGAAGCTCTTGAACCCCTGGCTCAACGCGCCCGAGGGCTGGCCGGCGATCCCGAGCAGCGCCGCGGCGCGCCCTTCCTCGAGCGGCTCGAGAGTCCGGCCCGTCCACAGAAACGAGCCCCGCTGGAGCTGGCCCACGAGCCGGTCCGCGATGCCGACTTCGCCCGCGAGTCGGGGAATCTCGGGCTCGGCGGCAAGAAAGCCGTCCGGGCCGCCCTCGATGAGAAACCCGTCGCGCCGTTCCGTGAGGATCGCTCCGCCCGGGCGCGGTTCGCTCTCGAACAGAACGGGCTCGACGCCTTCTCGCCTGAGCTCCCACGCGGCCGCGAGCCCCGTGATGCCCGCTCCCACCACGCCGACCTGCGTCACAACCAGCCGCGCTCGGCCGCCGTCCCCCGCACCAGGTCCTCGAGCACCGCGGTGAGCGTGGGATCGTCGTTCAGAGAGATGGTGCGCTCGAGCCGTACCCCCAGGCGCTCTGCCAACCCGCGATACTCGACGTCGATGTCGTAGAGGATCTCGACGTGGTCGCACACGAAGCCGATGGGGACGATCAGAAAGGCGTCGTGCCCCTCCGCCGCGAGCTTCTCGATCACCTCGCCTGCCTCGGGACCGAGCCAGGGCTCCGGGGTGGCCCCGGCGCTCTGAAAGGCGAGATGCCACGTCCCGAGGCCCACGCTCGCGGCGACCGCCGCCGCGCTTGCGCGCAGCTGGTCGGGGTAGGGATCGCCGTTCGCGAGGATGCGCTGCGGCAGGCTATGAGCGGTGAACAGCACCTCAACCGGGGCGCCTCGGGGAAATCGCGCCAGGGCCTCGCGCACGCGGCAGGCCATGGCGTCGATGAATCTCGGATGGTCCCCCCAGCGCCTCACCAACAGCGTCTCGAGCCGGCCCTCCACCGCGTCGAGCAGCGTTGTTTCGTACGCGCCGACGGACATCTCCGAGAAATGGGGCGCCATCACGAGGCCGATCAGGCGGCGGTGGCCGTCTGTCACGATGCGCTCCACCGTTTCCTTGATGTAGGGGTGCCAATGGCGCATCCCGACATACGTCGGGAAGCGCGGCCCCAACGCCCGCCCGAGCCCCCTCGCCTGCGCTTCGGTCAGCTCCCGGAGCGGCGAGCGCCCACCGATCTTCGCGTAGCGCCCGCGAATCTCCTCTACCAGCTCGGGTTTCGTCGGACGGCCGCCCCGCACGTCGAGCAGGTACGGCTCGACTTCCGCGAGATTGCCGGGGCCGCCGTAGGCCATGAGCAGCACCGCGATCGGGTCAGTCGCCATGGACGATCTGCACCACTCGCTGCAGCGCGTCCACCGGCGTTTGAGGGAACACGCCGTGCCCGAGGTTGAATATGTGACCAGGCCGACCGCCGGCCCGAGCGAGGACGTCGCGCACGCGGGCCTCGAGCGTCGCGCGCGGCGCGAGCAGAGTCGCCGGATCCAGGTTGCCCTGGATGGCGCGTCCGTCGCCAATGCGCTCCCAAGCGAGATCGAGAGGAAGCCGCCAATCCACGCCGATCACGTCCCCTCCTGCTGCCGCGAAGTCTTCGAGGAATCCCGCCGTGTCGGTGGCGAAGTGGATCACCGGGACCGACGCTTCCCGGGCCAGCTCCAGGGCGCGCCGGCTATGCGGCTGCACGTACTCCCGGTAGTCCTCAGGGGCGAGGCAGCCTACCCAGCTGTCGAAAAGCTGCAGGGCGCGGGCGCCGGCGCGTGCTTGAGCGGCGAGATACGAGCCGACGATTTCCGCCAACCGCTCCATCAGCCGGTGCCACGCGCGCGGCTCCGCGTACATGAAGGTCTTCGTCACCGTGAAGGCCCGGGTCGCCCCTCCCTCGATGGCGTAGCTCGCGAGGGTGAACGGCGCTCCCGCGAACCCGATGAGCGGCACCTCGCCCGGCAGTGCCCGTACGGCGAGGCGCACCGCGTCGAGCACATACCCGAGGTCCCCTATCGGGTCGACCGCCGGCAGCGCGTCCACCTGTGCGGCGCTACGGATCGGGCGCGCGATGTGCGGCCCTTCGCCCGCCTCGAACGATAGCCCCAGCCCGAGGGGCTCGAAGGGCAACAGGATGTCGGCGAAGAGAATCGCGGCGTCGACGCCCAGTCGCTGGATCGGCTGGAGCGTGACTTCGGCCGCGAGCTCGGGGTGGTGGCACAGATCGAGAATGGAGTGCTTCTGCCGGAGCGCCCGGTACTCGGGCATGTAGCGCCCCGCCTGTCTCATGAACCAGACCGGTGTGACGTCGGTCGGTTCACGGCGGCACGCCTTTAGGAACCGACTGTCAGCCGGCAACCGTCGCTTCGCGCGCCTCCGCGGGGGCGATGAGGACGGTGTCCCCTTCGAGCTTCACACGGTAGGTGGCGACCGGCAGCGAGGGTGGGCCGTCGAGCACCTGTCCCGACTCGAGGGAGAACACACCCAGGTGCCAGGGACAGGTGACGGCGCAGCGCGCCGGATCCACCGTGCCCTCGCTCAGAGATGCGCGGGCATGGCTGCAGCGGTTCGCGATCGCGTAGATCGTGCCGTTGACGTTGAAGAGCGCCACGGCCTCGCCGGCCGCGTACACCCGCTTGCTCGACCCAGGGGGGAGGTCGGCGAGCGACGCCGCCGGCGTGTAGCCGTCCGCGCGCGCCGGTCGGCGGCCCACCGCCAGCGCCGATCCCGCACCGCCCAGCGTGTCCAGCATGTCCCACAGCGACATTTGCACGCAGGTAAAGG
>JBGPIJ010000032.1:0-15194 GCA_041484865.1 Gemmatimonadota bacterium | reverse complement strand
TCTGCTCCGGCACCCAGCCGTCCGGATTCTTGCCGTCGAGCGTGCGCCGGGTGACGGCCGCGTAGACTCCCACGATCGGATCGAGCGGCGCCACGGTCCAGTCGGAGCCGAAGGCGAGCGTCGCGCCGGTGTCGAGCAAGCGCCGAAACGCATACGTGGTCTTGATCCGCTCGGGGCCGATGCGCCGTTCCACCCAGCGCCCATCGTCGATTGCGTGATACGGTTGCATCGACGCAATCACGCCCCGCTCCCCGAACGCGGGGATGTCCTGCGAGCGCAGGTGCTGGGCGTGCTCGACCCGGAAGCGGCGATCGCGAGCGCCGTGCGCCCGGGCCACGCTGTCATAGATGGCGAGGAGGATGGCGTTCGCGCGGTCGCCGATCGCGTGCACGGCGACCTGGAGGCCGGCTGAATCGGCTGCGCCGATCCACGCCCGCAAGTCCCGCTCGGGATGCTGCAACAACCCGTAGTATCCCGCCGAGTCGCTGTAGGGCTGGAAGAAGAAGGCGGTGCGCGACCCCGCGGACCCGTCCATGAATCCCTTGCAACCGCCGATCCGGACCCAGTCGTCGCCGGCGCCGCTCTCCCGGATCGTATCCACCACCTCACCCCAATGCTCGAGCGGGAGGTAGAGCACTGCGCGCATCGTGAGGCGGCCGGCATGCTCGAGCCGCCGGTAGCTCGCGAGATCCGCCCATGAGGCGGACATGTGAGCGGTCGCGGTGACGCCGAGCGCCGCCGCGTGCGCCAGCGCGCGCACGAGCGCCGAGTCGCGCTCCGTGGGGGAAGGGTCGGGAATCGCGCGCGCAATCAGGTCGAGCGCCTGGTCCTTGAGAATGCCGAGCGGCTCGCCCGTGCGGTCGTCGCGCAGGATTTCTCCCCCCGCCGGGGTCCGGGTCTCCTTCGTGACACCCGCGGCGAGGAGCGCGGCGCTGTTGGCGAGCGCTTCGTGACCGTCCAGCCGGTTCACGAACACCGGATTGTTGGGAGTCACCGAATCGATCCAGGATTTGCGGGGCAGCGGCTGGCCCGGCCACAACGTGTGGTCCCAATCCCCACCGGTGATCCACTCACCCGGCTTGAGCCGCCGCGCGTAGACGGCGATACGGTGAATGAACTCCGCCGGCGTCTTCGCGTCCCGCAGGTCTACCGATACGAGCTGAAATCCGCCGCTCGTGAAATGAGTGTGCCCATCCACGAACCCCGGCATCACGAGCCCGCCGTCGGCGCGCAGCACCCGCGTCCGGGATCCCACGTAGGGCTGGATGGCGCTCGAGTCGCCGACGGCGAGGATGCGCCCCCCGCCGATCGCCACTGCGCCCGGGCGGGCACGCCCGCTCGAGAGGCCGGTCCACACTTTCCCCCCGACGATCACGACGTCGGCCTGGCGCGCGCAGCCGGCCGCGAGCCACACGCACGCCGCGAGCAGTCCAAGCCGCATTCTGGTCACCGCAGCCGGGAGACGCGGCGCAAGGTTTCGAGGGCCGCGAGCGGGTCAGGACCCGGACTCGATTCGGGCCGCGGCCCCGGGGCGATGGTGGCGTCGCGGATGTCCAGCAGCACCTCGAGCAGCAGCTGCTCGCGCTGATAGGCGGCGTCGAGGTCGAACATCCGCTTTTCGTCGCCGGCGGCCTTGGCGCGCTCGTAGGCTTCGCGGTAAATGGCCTCGAGATTGTCGAGGATGCGGGCTCGGGGACGGGACATAGAGAGAACATACTAAGGCGACGGAAAGACGGAATGACGGAAGGGGGCATGCCGCACACCCTCTTTGCGCTTACTTTGGTTGTCATGAGCCTCTCGGGAAAGAGAGTCCTGTTCTTCGCCGGTCCCCTGTACGAGGACCTCGAGCTGTGGTACCCGAAGATTCGGCTGGAGGAGGAGGGCGTCGTGACCACGGTCGCGGGGCTCGGGGACAAGACCTACCAGGGGAAGCGCGGCTACCCTGTCACCGTGGACACAAATGTGAACGACGTCCGAGCCGAGGCCTTCGACGGTCTCGTGATTCCCGGCGGCTTCGCCCCCGACCAGCTACGCCGCCACGAGCAGGTGCTGCGCCTCACCCGCGAGATTTTTCACGCCGGGAAGCCGGTGGCGTTCATCTGCCACGCCGGGTGGGTACCGATCTCGGCCAAGATCGTGAAGGGCAAGCGTGCCACGAGCGTGCGCGCGATCAAGGACGATCTGGAGAACGCCGGGGTCATCTGGGAAGACAGTCCGGTGGTGGTAGACGGCAACCTCATCTCTTCGCGGACTCCCGCCGACCTGCCGCATTTCTGCAAGGCGTTGTTGACGGCGCTAGGAAAGTGAGGCGACGGAATGACGGTCATTCCGTCGCCTTTATAGTGGTCTCATCACCACCCCACTCGGCACCTTGGGAATGAAGTACGTGGATTTCGGCGGCATCACATCGCTGGCATCCGCAACCGCGAAGACCTGTTCCACTCGCGTCGGATTGAGCAGCACCGCGGCCGCGGCGCCCCCTTTGCGCACGGCGTCGAACGCAGCGTAGGGGTCGGCGGTGTAGCTGAGTGAGGGCGTGGTCGTGTTGGCGGCGAGCAGCGCCTGGACCACGAGCGACTCGACCCGCGCCACATCGAGCGCGCGCACCGCCGGCGCCACGCCGAGCTGCGGCACTGCATCGAGTGGAGCGTCGCGCTTGAGGACCAGGCTCACGTCATTGGCGTCCGGGAACGCGACGATGCACGCCGTGCGGTCGCGGCCCAGCTCCGCCAGGCGCTCGACCCGATCGGCGCACGGCGCCACGCGTCCCACGTCGAACCACTGCCGCCACCCGGCGATGAGCTTGCTGGGATCGAGGCCGCCCGCGAACACGATGCGGTGCGTCGGGAGGATGGTCAGTCCGCGATCGTGCGCCGAGACGATGAACGCCAGCACGCGATCGGCGCCGGGCGCGGGACGCTCCCGGGCGTACGCGACCGCGGTCTCGTAGCGATGATGGCCATCGGCGATGTAAAGCGGGAGGCGGGAAGCGAGAGACGGGAAGCGGGAAGCGGCTTCTCCCCGTTCCACCCACAGCCTGATTCGCACATCGTCCAGCTCCGCGCGCGCGTCGGGGGGGCGCTTGGTGACCTCCTTCAGCCCGGTCGCGAGGGCGCGGTCCGGATCGGGCGCGAGCAGAAAAATCGACTCAACGTTGGTCCTCGTGGCGCGGAGCAGCGCCAGGCGATCGGCCTTGGGGCCGGCATGGGTGCGCTCGTGCGGGCGGACGCGCCGAGTTTCGTAGGGCTCGGCGGACACGGCGGCGAACATGCCGACGCGCGTGCGCCGTTCACCCGACGGCAGCGAAGAGTCCTGCGCCATGACGTACACCGCTGGTTCGCCGTCCAGCGCCAGCACGCCGTCGCGCCGCCACGCATCGAGCAGCGCCGTCGCCCGCTCGTAGCGGTTGCCGTTCGACACTGCTTCCGGCAGCATCACGTGGACGATATTGTGGGGGTCCCGCGCTGCGTAGCGCGCCCGCTCCTCGGGCGAGATGACATCATACGGGGGCGCGATGAGCGCGCTCAGACGCCGAACGGCGGTGTATCGCTCTCCCTGGAACGGCACCGCGAGAATCGCGGGGTCGGCGCTCACTCGAAAGGAGACTCCTCTTGGCGTTCCATGACGCTCAACAAGTGGTGGACCGATGGATCGGCCAATATAGGGAGGGATACTTCCCCCCGCTCACGAATCTCGCGCGGCTGACCGAAGAGGTGGGGGAGCTCGCTCGCGAGATCAATCACCGCTTCGGTGGGAAGACGAAGAAGGCGATTGAGCCCGAAGGGTCCGTCGCCATGGAGCTCGCCGACATTCTGTTCGTGGTCCTCTGTCTCGCCAATTCCCAGGGGATCGATCTCGACGACGCGTTCGCGGCGATGATGGCGAAGGTCACGGCGCGCGACGCCGACCGCTGGACCAGGAAGGAACGTTGACCTCCGCATAGATCTGCTCGTAGGACGCGAGGCGATCGGGATCGAACCGTCCCTGCTCGGCGGCCTGCCGCACCGCGCACTTGGGCTCCGCGAGATGGCGGCAGTTGTCGAAGCGGCAGTGGTCGAGGAACGGCCGGAATTCTGGGAAACAGCTCGCGAGGCCGTCGGGCTCGATGCCCCAGGTCACCACCTCCCGCAGCCCCGGCGTATCCACGACGTATCCTCCCCCTATGCCCACGAGCGGCACCAGCAGGGCCGCGCGGGTCGTATGCTTCCCCGTTCCCGCGCGCGCGCTCACGTCCCCGATTTTGAGGTTCAGCCCGGGCTCGAGCGCGTTGATGAGGCTCGACTTGCCGACTCCGGAATCGCCCGTCAATACGGAGGCCCGGCCCCGCAGCAGGTCGCGCATGGCGGACAGGTTCTCGCCCGCCTTGACCGACACCGGGAGCACGTGGTAGCCCGCCGGGGTGAAGCGGCGCGTCAACCGCTCGGCCGCCGTGCGGTCGAGCTCGACCTTGTTGAGGACGATGACCGGAGGGATCTCGTTCGCTTCCGCGATGACGAGGAAGCGGTCGAGCATCCGGGGATTCAGGTCTGGGTCTCGCGCCGCCGCCACGACGACCACCTGGTCGACGTTCGCCGCGATCGGCTGGGACCGCCCCTTTCCCCCGGACGCGCGGCGCGCGAGCACCGACTTGCGGGGCCGAATCGCCGTAATCGCGGCCACGCCGTCTGGGCCCTCCGTGGCGTCGAGCTCGACCCAGTCGCCCGCGACCACGCGGTCGTCGTCGCGGTGCTTGAGCTTGCCGCGCAGCACGGCGACGACCTCGCCGCTTTCCGTGTGCACGCGAAAGGTCGAGCCTTGGCGAGCCAACACCACCCCCGTCAGCCCCGCCGTAGCGACTCCTTGATCAGATTGCCCAGCAGGAACGCGACGTTCGCGGGTCGCTCGGCCAATCGGCGCATCAGATAAGGATACCATTGGTCCCCGAAGGGGACGTAGACGCGGAGCCGGTACCCCTCCCGGCGCAGCGCCTGCTGCACGTCGCGGCGCACCCCGTAGAGCATCTGGAACTCGTAGCGGTCGGCCGGAATCGCGCGCTCGCGCGTGAACGACTTGGCGCGCGCCAGGATGGTCGCGTCGTGCGTCGCGATGGCGGGATAGTTGCCCCGCTCGAGCAGCCGCGTCATGCAGGCGATGTAGTTCGCGTCCACGTCCCGCTTGGCGGGAAACGCGACGTCCGCCGCCTCGCTATAGGCGCCCTTGCACAGGCGCACGCGCGCGCCGCGCGCGATCATGTCTTCCACGTCCAGCGCCGTGCGCCGCAGGTACGACTGCAGCACGATCCCCACCGCATCGCCGAACTCGGGGTGGAACCGCTCGGTGAACAGCTTCAGCGTTCGGGCGGTGTAGGCCGAGCCTTCCATGTCGATCCGCACGAACGACCGGTATGCCCTCGCCCGGGTGATGATCGCGCGCACGTTGTCGACGCAAAGCTGTTCGTCGATGTCGATCCCCATCTGCGTGAGCTTGACCGACACATGGCTTTGGACGCCGACTTGGGCGATCCGGTCCAGTGTCGCGAGATAGGTATCGCGCGCGGCGCGGGCCTCTCGGGGCTCCGTCACCGACTCGCCGAGCGAGTCGAGCGTCGCCGTGATGCCGAGCGCGTTCAGCTCCTTCACCGCGGCGACCGCGGTCTCGACGGTCTCTCCCGCAACGAAGCGCGCCGCGAGTTTTCGCGCGAACCTGTTGGCGCGGACGAACCGGAAGACGCGCGCGTGTTCACTGAGCCAGAGCAGGCCGGCGCGAAGCACCGCGGGTTAGGGGTAGAACTTGGCGTTGCGGCTCGCCATCTGCTGCAGGTACTCGCTCGGCGCGAAGCGGGGGCCGAACCGCTGCGCCAACCGCACGAGCTCGCCCACGAGGCGGGGCGCGCCGAGATCGTCGGCGTGGCGCAGCGGCCCGCCGCGGAAGGGCGGGAAGCCGAACCCGAAGATCGCGGCGACGTCGCCGTCGCGCGGCACCCGGACCACTTCCTCTCCAATGGCCCGCGCCGCTTCGTTCAGCATCACGAGTACGAGCCGCTGAATGATCTCGGCGGCGTGCGGCCCGCCGTTCGGGTGAACCTCGAGCAGCTCGTACACGGCGGGATCGACCCCGCCCTTCTTTCCCCCCGTGTAGCGATAGAGCCCCCGCCCCGCTTTGCGGCCGAGCCGGCCGTCCTTCACCAGGGTCGCGAACGCGGGCGCCGCCGCCATCCGCTCGCCGAAAGCGGCGTGCAGCACCCCCGACGCTTTGTCCGCCACGTCGAGGCCGACCTCGTCGAGTAGGGTGAATGGTCCCACCGGAAAGCCCCACGACACCATCAACTGATCCAGCTCGTCGACCGCCACGCCCTCGGCCAGCAAGTAACCGGCCTCATTCATATACGGCGCGAGTATGCGGTTGACCCAGAACCCAGGCCGATCGCGCGCGACGATGACGGTCTTCCCCATGCGCCGTCCGAACGCCACTGCCGTGCTGACGACCTGCGGCGCGGTGCGATCCGACGGGATCACTTCGAGCAGCGGCATACGCGCGACCGGTGAGAAGAAGTGCATGCCGATCACCTGCTCCGGTCGCCGAGCGTGGGCGGCGATTTTGCCGATCGGGATCGTCGAGGTGTTCGAAGCGAATACGGTGTCGGCCGGCGTCGCCGCTTCCACCTCTGCGAGCACTCCCTGTTTCACCGCGAGATCCTCGAACACCGCCTCGATCACGAGCTCCGCCCGGCCGAACCCGGTGTAGTGATCGTCGCCCGAGAGGAGCGCCACGAGCCGGGCGTGCTCGTAGCGCGGAATGCGGCGGCGCCGCAGCCGGTCGTCCAGGATCTGGCGCGCCGCGGCCAGACCCTTCGCGACGCGCTGCAAGTCGGCGTCCTTCATCCGCACGTCCGTGCCGGCCTGCGCGACCGCCGTTCCGGCGATCCCGGCTCCCATGAAGCCCGCGCCGACGATGCCCAGGCGCTTCACCTCGTGGGGCGACGGTGGGTTCGGGATTCCGAAATCCTTCTTGAGCTGGGTCGTCGCGAAGAAGATCTGCACGAGCTTTCGCGACACGTCCGTCACGGCGAGCTGGCCGAACAACTGGGCCTCGCGCTTCAGCCCCGCTCGTAAGCCGCGCCGCAGCCCGTATTCCACCGCCTCCAGTGCGGCGAGCGGCGCGGGATAGTTCCCGCCGGTCGTGGCGAGCACCTGGCGGCGCGCCATCCGGAAGACGAGGCGCCGACCGAGCGGGTTGCCGTCGAGCAGCCACCCGACCATCCCGCCACGTCGCGTGCGCTGTGGTCGCCAACCGCCGGCCATCTTGCGCGCCGCGGCGAGCGTGACGTCCCGGAGAATCGGGAAAGGGACGAGCTCGTCCACGATGCCGAGCCGAAACGCCTTCTGAGCCCGCTCCGTCTTTCCGGCGAGGATGATGTCGAGCGCCGCCCGCGCGCCGATCAAGCGCGGCAGGCGCTGGCATCCGCCCGCCCCGGGCAGCAGGCCGAGCTGGACCTCGGGGAGACCGAGCTGAGTCTTCGCGTGGTCCGAGGCCACCCGGTAGTGGCACGCGAGCGCGAACTCGAGTCCGCCGCCAAGGCAGGCGCCGTGAATGCCTACGGCCACAGGCTTCGGGAAGCGGGCTACGCGCTCGAGCATCTCCTGCCCGCCGGCCGACAGTCGTTCGGCTTCCGTGGCGGTCTTGATTTGCACGAACTCCTCGATGTCCGCGCCGGCGATGAAGTTGTCGCGCTTCCCCGAGAACACCGCGACCGCGGTGACATTCGGGTCACGACCGAGGGCCTCGAACGTCGCGATGAATTCCTCTTTCACCGCCTGGGAGATCTTGTTGACGGGCTCGCCCGGAAGGTCGATCGTGACGACCGCGATGCCGTCCCGGGTTTCCCAGGTAAGCGCGGAAGTGGCCATTAGCGTCGCTCCAGCACCATTGCGAATCCCATGCCGCCTTGGGCGCAGATCGAAACCAGCCCGAACTGGACGTCCCGGCGGTTCATCTCGTTGGCGAGGGTGGTCACGAGCCGCCCGCCCGTCGCCCCGAACGGGTGGCCGATGGCGATCGATCCTCCCATGACGTTGATGATGTCCTCGTTGATCTCCCAGCCTCTCGCCGCGAAGCCCTGCAGGTTTGAGAGGACCTGGGCCGCGAACGCCTCGTGGATCTCGATCAGTCCCAGATCCTTCCAGTCGATCCCGGCGCGCTCGAGCGCTTTCGGGACGGCAAAGATCGGCGCCTGAAGCAACTGCCAGCCTGGATCGACGGCGGCGACTGCGTATGACCGGATGAACGCGAGCGGCGCATACCCCAGCGCCCGCATGCGCTCCTCCTCCATCAAGAGCACCGCGGATGCGCCGTCGGTGAGCGGGGACGAGTTGGCGGCGGTCACGGTGCCGTAGCGGCGGTCGAAGATAGGTTTGAGCTTCGCCATCTGCTCGAGCGAGGTATCGCGTCGGATGCCGTTGTCCGCGGTGATCACCGGGTCGTCGGAGCGCGCAGGGAACCACGGCACGATCTCCGCCGTGAGCCGGCCGTCGTCGGTGCCGCGCGCCGCCAGCTCGTGGCTGCGCAGCGTCCAGCGGTCCTGGGCCTCACGGCTGATGTGGTTCTCCTTGGCCATCTTCTCGGCCGACTGCCCCATGGTCTCCCCCGTGGAGGGTTCGGCGATGGCGGGCGAGACGGGGATCAGATCGCGCGGCCGGATCTTGCTGAACGCCGCGAGGCGGGCCCCGAGGCTCTTCGCCCGACCCGCCTCGACGAGGATGTCGGCGAGCCGCCGCGAGGCGAGGATCGGGATATCAGAGAGCGACTCGACGCCGCCCGCAATGACGACGGCGGCCTGACCGAGCGCCAGAGCGTCGTGCGCCACCGCGATCGCCTGCGCCGAGGACGCGCAGGCCCGATTGAGCGAGTATGCCGGGATCTCTTTCGGGAATTGCGGCAACAGGCTCACTTCGCGCGCCACGTTGGGCACCAGCGCCGACGGCACGACCTGGCCGAAGACGACCTCTTCGACGTCGCCTCCGTTGAGCTCGGCGCGCTCCAGCAGCTCGCGCGCCGCATGGCGCGCGAGATCCACCGCCCGCGCGCTCTTGAGCACGGACCCGGCTCTGCAGAAGGGTGTGCGGCACCCGGCGACGACCGCGACGCGCCGCCGCCCGTCGATTCCCGGCATTACATTCTCCCTCCGTTAGAACCTCACCGGGGGTGAGGTCCGGACAAAACCTAGCATCGAGCCCACTACCGGGCCAAGGCAGCACGACATTGGAGACGGACGCTCCCTTTTCGAGCCGCGCGCGCGCGAGCGCCCTGGCGGCGATGTCGGCAGAGCCGGTGGACCTGCTCGTGATAGGCGGCGGGATCACCGGCGCGGGAATCGCCCGCGACGCGGCGCTCCGCGGCATCCGCACGGCGCTCGTCGACAAGGGCGACTTCGGAAGCGCGACGTCGTCGCACTCGTCCCGCCTCGTCCATGGCGGGCTCCGCTACCTCGAGCAGCTCGAGTGGCGCCTCGTGTTCGAGTCCGCCCACGAGCGACGCGTCCTGCTCACGATCGCACCGCATCTCGTCCGGCCGCTGCCGTTCCTGTTTCCGGTGTACCGGGGCGCGCGCGTGCCCGCCTGGAAGCTGCGGGCGGGGATGTGGCTGTACGACTTGCTCGGCGGGTGGCACAGCCCCCGCCACCGCTGGCTCAACCGCAAACGGGTCGCCCGTCTCGAGCCACGACTGCGGGCCAAGAATTTACGCGGCGCGGGGCTGTACTTCGACGCGCAGACGGACGACGCGCGCCTCGTGCTGGCGATCGCGCGCAGCGCCGTGCAGGCCGGTGCGCGAGCGGCCAACTACGCGGAAGTCACGAGCCTTCTCAAGTCCGAAGGCCGGGTGCGGGGCGCTACCGTACGGGACGTGGTCGACGGCCGGGAGTACACGATTCCAGCCGCGGTTGTGGTCAACGCGACCGGGCCATGGGTGGACCGGCTGCGGCAGCGCGACGATGCCGGCGCGGCGCCGCTGCTGCGCCTCACCAAGGGCGCTCACGTCGCCGTACGGCGCTCACGGCTCGGCCACACGCACGCGGTGACGTTCACCTCGCCAATCGATGGCCGCGTGATGTTCGTCCTGCCATGGGGAGACCTGAGCTACGTCGGCACGACCGACACTGAAGAAGACGTGTCGCCGGACGACCTGCGGGCCACCGGATCAGACGTGGTCTATCTGCTGCGCTCGGCAAACGCCATCTTCCCCGACGCCCGGCTCACCCCCCGCGACGTGCTCTCGACCTGGGCCGGGTTGCGTGCCCTGCTCGCCCCGCCCCCCGACCACGACCTCGCTCCGTCACAGGTCTCGCGCGAGCACCGCGTGGTGGAAGCGCCTAGCGGGCTGATCTCGATCGCGGGCGGCAAGCTCACCACCTTCCGCATCATGGGTCGGGAGGTGGTCGATCAGGTCAGCCGACGGTTGCAGGCCACGGACGGACGGCCGCGGGCACCCCGACCCGCAACCGACCGGCTGCCGCTGGCCGGCGGCGAGACCAGCAATCTCGATGCGCTCATCGCGGCGCTCGGCTCCCGCGGTATTCCCGAGCTCCAGGCGAGCCACCTGGTGCGGAGCTACGGGAGCGAAGCGGCGGCCCTGGGGAATCTCATCGATCGCGACCACTCGCTCGGCGATCCGATCATCCCCGGGCGGCCCGAGATCTGGGCCGAGATCGTGCACGCGACCGAGCGGGAGATGGCGGTACGGCTGAGCGACGTGATGATCCGGCGGCTCCACCTGTTCTACGAGGATACCGCCCAAGGCGTGGACGCGGCGCCGGCGGTCGCGGCCCGGATGGCCGCGCTGCTCGGGTGGGACGAGGCCCGGCGCCGGGCCGAGCTCGACGCGTACCGGCGGGAAGTGGCGCGGAGCCGGGCCTTTCTCGACGAGGTGCCGCGGATCAGCAATCCCGTCACGTAGGAGCACCCGCCACCCTATCCCCTCCCCCGCAGCCCCCGCACGAAGTCGTGCAGCACCAGGAATTTCTCGAACAGCACCACGCCCTTGCGCTTGCGCCCGAACTCCGCGAACAGTCCGCGCAGCCGGCCGCGCCGGGCCACGTAGAACCGGAATGTCTCCGCGAAGTCCTCCTGCGGGTGCGTTGCCGCATAGGCGGTGACGTAGTCCGCGAGCGTCGTCGTGACGCCCTTGCGCTCGAAGTCCACCCACTTCGAATCGGCGACGCGATAGGTCTTCCCCGCCTCGCCGAAGGCCCGGCGGAAGCGGCCGGTGCGCGCGAGCCGCCAGTGATGGAACAGGAACGAGTGGCCCAGCTCGTGGAGGATGAGCCCGCTCAACATGTTCCACGAGATCTCGTCGCGGGTGCGCTTCCCCGTCACAAAGCGCCGCTCGATTTCGACAATCTTGGGGCTGCGGTGCGTCACGCCCGAGACCCCCGGGCGCAGCAGGAGCCGGTACTTCCAATCCGTAATGCGCGTGGCGATCAGCAGCTCGCGGGTCCGCCGCACCGCGCGGGGGATCAAGTCCCGCCCGGTGGCGTCCTCGCCGCACCAGGGGCAGACGTCCATCCAGTCACCGACGCCCTTGTCGCAATGCGGGCAGAGGTTGTCGAAGCGATCGTAGCGCCACGTCTGGCGACGACCGCACCAAGGGCAGAAGTGCATCGGATACATCACGCCGCCGCCGCAACCCGCCTGACAGCGCCGATCGAACCGAAATCCCTTGGGGGCCTTGAGCGGTTCGGGACTCGAATCCCGGTCCGTAATGTTCCGGCCGCACCAGGGACAGAAGGAAAAACGATTGGACACCATCCAGCGGCAATAGTGACACTCGGCGCCTGTCTCCCGCGCCGTGTCGCGCCACTCGAGGTGGCGCCCGCAATCCGGGCAGAAAGACCAGAAGCGCTCGAGCTCCGCCCGGCAGGTGGGGCAGCGCAGCTCCGGGGTGGGCACCTCGCGTCTACGCACCGGCGGCATCGCGCTTCATTGCCTCGTCGACGATGCGTTGGATGAGCTGTGGATAACTCATCCCGGCCTTCTCGGCCGCGCTCGCCATCTCGTGCTCCGACGCGAGGAACGGATTGGGGTTCACCTCGAGCACGTACACCTCGTCGTCGTGCGTCAACCGCAGGTCCACGCGGCCGTAGTCCTGGAGCCCCAGAGCGCGAAACGCCGTGATGCAGATCTCGACCAACTTCGCGGTCACGGCCTCGGACAGACCCCTCGCGAACACGTTGCGAATCCGCTTGCGCTTCCGGTATTCCTCATCCCACTTGGCCTTCTGGGTGGCGATGCGGTGATCGCCTCCATCCGCTTCGCCGAACGTCATCTCCACGATCGGCAGCGCCTCGACCGGGGCGTTCCCGATCAACCCCAGGTACAGCTCCCGTCCTTCGATCAGCTCTTCGACGATGGCAGCCTGCGTGAACTTGTCGTGGATGAACCGCACACGGTCGGCGAGGCTCTCGTCGTCCTCGACGACGGACGCCTGCGAGATCCCCACGGAGGCGTCCTCCAGCAACGGCTTCACGATCAGCGGGAACCGCAGCTCGGAAGGACGGATCGGCTTCTCCCCTGGCACGAATTCCACGAACGCGGGCACCCGGACCCCGTGATGGGCGAGGATCATTTTCGTGAGCGACTTGTTGCGGGCCACGAGCAGCGCCGTGGGTGACGACCCGGTGTGGCGATGGCCGTGCATCTCGAGGACGCCGGCGATCAGATACTCGTCGCGGGCCCGTCCCCGGAACGCTTCGCAGCCGTTGAAGACGAGCTTGGGCTGAAACTCGGCGAGCTGCTCGATGAGAGTCACGACCTGATCGTGCACACCGATCAGGCGCACGTCGTGGCCGTTCGCGACCAGCGCCCGGGCGATGTCGTATTCCGCCTCGTCCGACTTGCTCTCGAGCTCCCGCTGGAAGTCGGCATGCCCCCAATCCGCGTGGGGGGTGTCGAACACCACGGCGATCTTCATGCGCTCCCCGGGCCGCGCGCCACCGTCACCCCAGCCGGCCGCCCGTCGCGGCCTGGGCGCGCGCGTCGCGCGTGGCTCTCGCCGCCTCGTACTCCATCACGAGCGCGCGCATCATGGCTTCGCGGTGGTCGTACAGCCGCTTGAGCGGTCGCGGCCGGTGCCGCGCAAGGGCGTAGGCCGCGAGCAGCGGCAGCGCCACGGTGTTGTCCAAATAACAGACGACCGTGCCGGGCAGCTTGTCGGGATCCACTTTGCCCCAGCTCACCGCCTCCGCCGGCGTCGCGCCGGAGAGCCCCCCGGTGTCGGGACGGGCGTCGGTCATCTGGAGGTAATAGTCGTGGCCCTTCTGGCTGATCCCGAGCACTTCCTGGATCTGCGGCTCCGTCTGGAGCACGAAGTTCTTGGGGCTCCCGCCCCCGATCAGGAGAACCCCGCTCTTGCCGCCGCCCGCCTTGGCGTGAAACACGATGGCCGCGGTCTCGTTCACGTCGGCGCTCACGTCGAACCGGAGCCGGCTCCCCGCGAGCGCCTGCTCAGCCACGTTCATGCCGATCGACGAGTCGCCGGGAGAGGACGTATAGATCGGCACGCCGCATTCGTGGGCCACACTCAGCACCGATTTGTGCGTCAGCCCCAGGGCGCGCTCGCGCTCCCGCACGTAGCCGCCGAGTAGATGGTGGTATTCGGCGGTGCTCATCGGCCGCTGAAACTCAGGCCGCGCCGACACGTCCCGGATGTAGGCGTCGGTGGAAAGCAGGACCTGATAGTCGAAGAAGATGTCGTAGATACGCACGACGCCATGCTCGCGCAGCTCGACGTCGTCGGCGAAGGGCGTGCCCTTGTGCATCGCGAGTCCCAGGCCGAAGTGCGCGTCGTGGTAGAGGTTCGCGCCGGTCGAGACGATCCAGTCGAGAAAGCCGGCCTGCATCAGCGGGATGATGGTGGACATGCCGAGTCCGGCCGGCGTCATCGCGCCTGTGAGGCTCATCCCCACCGTGACGTCGTCGTCCAGCATCCGCTCGGTGTACAGCCGGCAGGCTTCCGCGAGCCGCCCCGCGTTGTAGGCCAGGAACGCGTTGTCCACCAGCTCGGGGATCGTCTCCTTGCCGGTGATCGCCTGCGGATCGATGCGCCGCCCGCGGAGGAAGTGCTTGCCGGCGCTCATCGATTCCCGCCGGGAGCAGGCCGCTCGGTCCGGGTGCGTTGCTCGCGGGCGCGCACCACCCAGGCGACGGCTTCCGCCGGGTCGTCGGTGACCTGATACAATGACAGGTCCGCGGTGGCGATCTTCCCCTCCCCCGCCACCCGATCCCGCAGCCACTCCCCCAACCCGGACCAGTACTCCCGCCCGAACAGCACGAGCGGAAAGTGCTTGACCTTCCCCGTTTGAATCAGGGTAAGCGCCTCGAACAGCTCGTCCAGCGTGCCGTAGCCGCCCGGAAACACGATGAACGCCATCGCGTACTTCATGAACATCGTCTTGCGCACGAAGAAATAGCGGAACTCGATCAACCGCTCCACGTAGGGGTTCGTCCCCTGCTCGAAGGGCAGCTCGATGTTGCATCCGATCGAGAGGCCGTTGCCCTCCTGCGCGCCGCGGTTCGCGGCTTCCATAATGCCGGGCCCGCCACCCGTGATGACGGGGAACCCTTCCTGCGCGAGTAAACGCCCCGTCTCCAAGGCTTTCTCATAAAACGGGTCGCTGGGGCCCGAGCGAGCCGAGCCGAAGATCGTGACCGCGTTGCTGACGTCGGACAACGTGTCGAACCCCTCGACGAATTCCGCCATGATGCGCAGCACGCGCCACGGGTCCGTGCGCGTGAAGGCGCGGCGCTCTCCCGGGTACGGAGTGAGGAGCCGTTCGTCTTCGGTAACCGGGGTTGTCGGCGAGCCGCTCGGGCGCTGAGTCATGTTTATCCCGGTCGTTGTGGGGAAGACACAGGGGGACGAGCGCAGGCGCGGAAGCTGCCGATGACGCGCTTGCGGACGGCACAGGGGGTCAATATACAGCCTAGATTACGGGAACGATGCCCAACTCGCGCGGCTGGTGGTGGTTGTACCTCCGCCTGGCTCTCCGATCCGCCCTGAATCCTCGGCTGGCGGTGGATCTCGTCAGGCTCGCCTGGAGCTTCCGGGCGCGCGACTGGCTCCGCCGGGCCCCATTTCTGCCGTTGCCGCCGCGCGAGTACATGCGGTGGCGCATGTTCACGATTTACGGCGACGAAGACGCCGTCCCGCCGGTCGCGGACGTG
>JBGPIJ010000031.1:0-15536 GCA_041484865.1 Gemmatimonadota bacterium | reverse complement strand
TGCCTCGCCGCTCGTCCCGCCGCGAGCCAGACGCCCGGTTCCCGCGTCAGCTATCGCGTGCGAGTCCTCGAGCGCGCGGGGGCCGATACGCCCCGCCTCCTCGCGAGCGGCACCGTCAGGGGTCCGGAGGAGACGTACCTGCGGCTCAAGGTGGTCACCGACACCACGCAGGTGGAAGCGCTCCTCGATCTGCTCTCGGAACCGGACACGGTCTATCTGGCGGGCGCCTTCCAGGCCCGCCGCCGCGTGGGGCGGTCGTCGCGCGGTCTCGACCTCTGGGAAGTGGACGACTATCGCCGCGTGGTCCGATTTCCCTGGGGCGGCACCGTGCGGCTGTATCCGTTCGGCGTGCGCCACCGGCCCCGCGACGCCGAGCTGTGGCTCGAGCTCACGGTCAACCGCGACCTGGTCGCGGGCAATACGCGACCCGAGGAAGGCGTCACGATCACGGACTCCTCTGTGCTCGTGACCATGGAGGCGCTGGTCCGCCCGCGACGGGCGGCGCTGCGACTGAGCCTCTTCCGGGGTGACACCGTCAGCGCCCCCAAAGTGCTCGAGATGGTAGCGGACGCTCCGGGCCGGCTGGTGACCTTCGTGCTCGGGCGCGGCGACTCGCGCACCGTGGAGGTGTCGCTCACGAACCCCGAGCCCCCCACCACCGCGGGCGACAGCGCGCTCGGCGTCGGCACCGATGTGCTCTGCCTGCGCGTGCTCGATCCCGGGTCGAGCCAGGCGGCCCGCGTGCGGTGCGGCCGGCTCAACAATGTCGCGCGGCGGCTTCCGCTCGCGGACGGCGACACCCTGCTCGTGACCTTCGCCTGGCCGGCTCCCCGATGACGCGCCGGCAACGGCTCGACCCGTCCATCTTCCACCTTCCCGTCGAGCGGATGCGCGCCGGGTACTACTCGGATAAGTACTTCGTCCGGGCCCGCGAAGTGCTCCTTCAGGACGGTCACCGCCCCCGCGTCACCATGCAGGTGTTCGGGAAGGCTCATGCCTACCTGGGCGGCATCGACGAAGCCATCGCGATCCTCAAGCTGTGCAGCGACCGGTGGGATGAGCTCCACGTCTCGGCGTTGTACGACGGCGACGAGATCAGCCCTTGGGAGACCGTGCTGCTCATCGAGGGACCCTACGACGCGTTCGCTATTCTCGAAACGTTGTATCTCGGTGTGCTCGCCCGCCGCACCCGGGTCGGCACCAACACCCGGCAGGTGGTCGATGCGGCGAAGCCGAAACAGGTGATGTTCTTCCCCGCGCGGCACGATCACTGGCTGGTCCAAACGGGCGACGGCTACGCGGCTCATATCGCCGGCGCCATCGGCGTGTCGACCGACGCCCAGGCATCCTGGTGGGGCTCGGAGGGGATGGGCACCGTGCCCCACGCGATGATCGCGGCCTACGGCGGGAGTACGATCCTCGCGGCGCAAAAGTTCGCCCAGTGGATGCCGGAAGACGTCGGCTTGATTCCGCTCGTCGATTTCGACAACGATTGCGTCGCCACGTCTCTCGAGGTGGCGCGCGCGCTCGGGTCGCGGTTGTACGGCGTGCGCTTGGACACGTCCGAGACGATGGTCGACAAGTCGGTGATTTCCGGGATGGGCACCTTCAAACCGACGGGGGTGAATCCGCACCTCGTGTGGAACGTGCGCCGCGCCCTGGATCGCGACGGGTTCCGCGACGTGCAGATTGTCGTCTCCGGCGGCTTCACGGTCGAAAAGATTCGCCACTTCGAGGAGCTGGGCGTGCCGGTGGACATGTATGGAGTGGGATCGAGTCTGTTCCAGGGCCACTTCGACTTCACCGCGGACGTCGTGCTGGTCGAGGGCAAGCCGTGCGCCAAGGCCGGGCGCGACTTCCGCCCCAATCCGCGCCTCGAGCGGGTGGAATAGCCGGCAGCGCCCTTGCATTGCCCGCGTCGATGTATACTTTTCCGTAGCGATGCATAATCATGCACGGGTGCCCGTCGGCGTCCTCGGGGCCTCGGGATACGTCGGCCAGGAGCTGCTCCGTCTCCTGACCGGTCACCCCGAGGCCTCCGTTGCCTTCGCGACCGCCGAATCGACCGCTGGGCAGATCGCCGAGGGCGTGCGACTCGTGAAGGCGGCCGATGCCCCCTTCGAGCGCGCCGAGCTCGTGTTCTCCTGCCTGCCACACGGCGTGTCGGGTCCCTACGTCCAGGAAGCGCGGGCCTGCGGACGCCGTTCCGTCGATCTCTCAGCCGATTTCCGACTCAGCCCCGACGCGGTCTACGGACTCACCGAGGTCACACGGCCGCGGGTCGCCACGGCCGCATTGGTGGCCAACCCGGGATGCTTCCCGACGGCGGCCCTGCTCGCGCTGATTCCCCTCGCGCAGCGCGGCCTGATCGACCCGGCGCGTGAGATCGTGATCGACGCCGCGTCCGGCGTGACGGGTGCCGGACGCAATCCGAAGCGGGAGCTGATGTTCGGCGAGGTGGCCGAAGACTACCGGGCGTACGCGGCGGGGAACTCTCACCGCCATCTCCCCGAGCTCCGGGCCACGCTGCAAAAAGAGAGCGGCTTCGCGGGCGACCTCGTGTTCACCCCCCACCTCTTACCGGTGCGGCGGGGGATCCTCGAGACGATCCACGTCCCGCTCACGAGTCCCCTCGATCAGCGCGCCGCAGAGGAGCTGTACGAGACGGCGTACGCCGGCGAGCCCTGCATCCAGATCATGCGCTCCTCGTTGCCTTCGCTCAAGGACGTGGTGTATCGTAATCGCGTGGCGATCGGCGTTATCCCCGTGTCGAACGTGCAGCGGCCACGGCTCACCGTGTTCGCGGCGATCGATAATCTCGTGAAGGGCGCGGCGGGACAGGCGATCCAGAATATGAACGTCATGCTCGGGTGGCCCGAGACGGCGGGACTCGTATACTAGGCGTGCGCGTCGTCAAGCTGGGTGGCAACGAGCTCGACCGCCCCGATTGGCTCGCCCAATGCGCCAGCAAGCTCAAAGGAGCCGCGCCGCTCGTCGTCGTGCACGGCGGCGGACAGGCGATCACGACCCTGTCCCGCCAGCTCGGGCTGCCGGTGGAAAAGCGCGACGGCGTGCGCGTCACCACGCCCGAGATCGCGGCGGTCGTCGAAATGGTGCTTGCCGGCCCCGTGAACCGGCAGGTCGTCGCCGCGCTCCGGACGGCTGGTCTGGATGCGATCGGCCTCTCGGGCGTCGATGGCGGGCTGCTCACCGCGCGCCTCGCGCCAGGCGGCCTTGGCTACGTCGGCGAGATCACCGCCGTGCGCGCCCCGCTGCTCGACAGCCTGGTTTTGGCAGGCCTCACTCCGGTGATCGCCCCGATCGCGCCTCCCGCGCCGTCCGAAGTGAGCCACGGCGGCATGCCCTACAACGTCAATGCCGACCAGGCCGCCGCCGCGATCGCCGCGGCGCTCGGCGCCGCGGAGCTGCTCTTCGTCTCGGACGTGCCGGGTGTGGACGTCGGCGGCGTGACGCAGCCTGAGCTCGCCGCGACCGAGCTCGAGAGCTTGATCGCTACGGGTGTCGCCCGGGACGGTATGGCGGCGAAGCTCCGGGCCGCAGGCGCGGCGCTGAAGGGCGGCGCCAAGGCCGTCCGCATCGGCGACCTCACGCTGTTCGACAGTTCTTCCGCCGGCACGCGCATCGTCGCCGCCGCGGTTCAACCGGCGTGACCGCCACCTCCGCGCCAGCCTCCGCCCTGCTCGGCGTCTATGCGCGCGTCGGACCCTCGTTCGTCGCGGGCGAGGGCGTCGAGCTGATCGCCGACGATGGGGCGCGCTACCTGGACTTTGTCGCCGGGATCGGCGTCAACGCCCTCGGCTACAATCATCCCGGCATCCGCGCGGCGATCGAGCGCGGCCTTGCCACCGGCCTCATTCACGTCTCGAACCTCTACCGCACCGAGCCGGGCGAACGACTCGCCGAGGAGCTCGCCCATCGCTCCTTCGCGGATCAAGTGTTCTTCTGTAATTCCGGAGCGGAAGCGAACGAAGCGGCGTTCAAGTTCGCCCGCAAATGGTCCGGAAGGCCCGGCATCGTGGCGTTCAGCGGCGCGTTCCACGGACGGCTGTTCGCGTCGCTCGCTGCCACCGACCGGCCAGACTACCGCCGGCCGTTCGAGCCGCTCGTGCCGAATATCGGGATCGTGCCGATCGACGATCGCGCGGCGGTGGAGCGCGCGATCTCGGCCGAGGAGACCGGTGCCGTCATCGTCGAGCCGGTGCAGGGGGAGGGCGGCGTGCGTCCCCTCGACCCGCAGTGGCTCCGTTGGGTCCGCGGGCTATGCGACGCGCGGCGCGTCGCGCTCATCTTCGACGAAGTCCAGTGCGGGTTGGGACGGACGGGGACTCTGTTCGCCTACGAGCAGACCGGTGCCGTTCCCGACCTCGTCACACTCGCCAAGCCGCTCGCCGGCGGGCTGCCGATGGGCGCGGTGCTGCTGAAGGAGGAGATCGCGGCGGCGCTCGGACCAGGCGATCACGCGACCACCTTCGGCGGCGGCCCTCTCATCGCGACCGTCGCCCTCGAAGTGCTGCGCACCATCTCCGCTCCGGATTTCCTGGCGTCCGTCCGCCGCAACGGCGACTGGCTGGGTACGACGCTGGCGAAGCTCGCGGCGCGCTCGCGCCACGTGCGCGCCGTGCGCGGACGCGGGCTGCTGTGGGGCATCGAGCTGACCTCGCCGGCGGCGCCGTTCGTCACGCTCGCTCGGGAGCGCGGACTGCTCGT
Source organism: Gemmatimonadota bacterium (assembly GCA_041484865.1). Taxonomy (GTDB): domain Bacteria; phylum Gemmatimonadota; class Gemmatimonadetes; order Gemmatimonadales; family GWC2-71-9; genus AG25. Next base: position 10,808 of record JBGPIJ010000031.1, on the reverse strand, counting down.
CGCCACGGCCGGCCCCTCGGTGCTGCGCCTGATTCCGCCGCTCATCGTGACGCCTGACGACCTGGCCCGCGGGGCGGCGATCCTCGAGGGAGTGCTGTCCTGACGGCTGCGCCACCTCGCGCCGCGCGGCCGCCGCTTGCTGCGCCGTTGGTCCGTCCCGCGGGCCTCGCCGACGTGCCGCAGCTCGAGATTCTCATGGCTCCCTACGTCGTAACGGGGGACCTGTTACCGCGCAGCGACTACGACCTTTGCCGGCACATCAAGGAATACGTCATCGCGCAGGCGCCTGACGGCACGATCGTTGGGTGCGCCTCGCTCAAGATCTATTCCCGGGAGCTGGCGGAGGTGGCGGCGGTGGCGGTGGCGCCAGCGCACCAGGGTACCGGGGTCGGCCGTGCGCTGGTGGAGGCGCTGCTGATCGAAGCCCGTGACGCCGGATTGTCCGAAGTCCTCGCCCTCACCCGCAAGCCGGCGTTCTTCCTGAAGCTCGGGTTCCTGCCCTCGGACAAAGAACACTTCCCGCTCAAGGTCTGGGCCGACTGCGCGCGCTGTGAGCGCCAGAACTGCTGTGACGAAGTCGCGGTCGTCTTGACGCTCTAGTTGGGAGCGGGCGCGAGACTGTTGTCCGGGACCGCCTGATCGGCCGGCCGTTGATGCCGGAAGAACCGATACAGCAAGCAAAGGTCGATGAGCCCGATCCCGGCGAACACGGTGTAGGACATCCTCGCGTCCGCGAGCTGCAGCTGGCGCAGCAGCGTGGAGATCCCAAAGCCCACCACCCAGGCGTCGAAGCTCATGCAGATGCGCCGGAAGGTTTCCGGCCGCACGCGCCGAATGACTTGCGCGCCCAGCGGAATCCCAAGAATCAGACTCGGCACGATGTACGGCAGGAGGCCCGCGCTCTCAAGCGTGAACATGCCGGCGAAGTAGTAGGCCAACGCGGTGAACGTGGACTCCGCGAGGCGGACGATTCCAAGCCCCGCCCGGAAGTCCTGCTTCGTCAGCCCCTGATTGCTCAACATCAAGGCCAGCGGCGGCCCCGAGATCGTGGTGACGGCATACAACACGCCCAGCCCGCCCCCGAACGCCAGTCCGACGCGACGCTCGGCCCGGATCGGCCTCCGGAAGCCCGCCGCCTGCAGGAGGATCAGCGGCAGCAGGACGATGAACGTCGCCAGCTTCAACCATCCCGGGTGCACGTGATGCAGGACCAGGGTGCCCACGACTACGCCCGGCGCCAGTCCGACTACGATCGGGAGAACGCGGCGCCAGACGTTGGGAATGCTGGTCCGATTCATCCAGAGGACATAGGCGTTCAGTACCACCTCGACCCACACGAGCGCCGGATTGAGGACGCGATTCGTGTAGAACAGGAGCGCTACGGGGACGGTGAGGGATGAGAATCCGTAGCCCAGCGCGCCGTTGACCGTGGCGGCGAACAGCGTGATCAGGATCAGGACGAGGAGTGCCATTGTCATCGTGCGCTCGGACGGTGGTTGAGCATGTCTAGAATGCCTGCTGGAATCGGGTGACGAGGAAGTGCTCGGATGGCCGCGTCCCGGTCGCGGCCCCGCCGCGGAAGCGCGTCTCTTCGTAATTCAGGGCCACCTGCACTGCCGGGGCCAAATGCCAGGTGACCCCCGCCCCCCACTCCTTCGCGCTGGTCGCCGAGTTCGTGACGCCCGCGAAGACCGGGAACGCGCTGTCGGCGAGGTCGAGCACGCCGTAGCGCGCAACCAGCTCGAGCGCGCCCCAGTGCCCGGCGCCCGGGTCAAACGGTTGGCGCGGCGCGACCGTCGTGAACGAAGCTTTCTCTCCCGTCACAAACCAGGACCCCGCGACGTGCCAGCTCGTGTTCGTGATCTCGCGACCCGTAACGGCACCCCGGCTGACCGTCTGCGTGGATGCGACGTATTCACCGAGCAGCCCGAACGGCCCGGCGTAGACGTAGGCTTGCGGAGCGACGCGGAACCGGCGGCCGTTGGCGATCGTGCTGTCCCGGTAGCGAAAGAAGGTCTGTTGGCCGGGGGTCACATACGTCGGGAGACTCGGTGCAGCCACCGTGCCATGCTCGGCGCCGATGCTCGCCGCTACGCCGAAGCCAGCCCCCCCAACGTGCGCGAACACGCGCCCCACGAGATCCTTGTCGTTCGTCGCGTCCCCGTCCGCGTTGCCGAGGTCGGGCACGCCGTTGAACACGCCGAGGGCGTACGACAGCACTCCCCCTGCGAGATCACCGAACGCTTGGAGTCCGACATCGCGATTCGGCACGAGGTTCGTCGGCAGCCCCCGCTCGGCGAACCGAAGGTCGGTGGCCGACTGGATGCGCTCGAGTCCGATCGGCGGCTTCATCTTCCCGGCGCGCAGTCCAAACTCCGGGAGCGGCCGGAAGTCGAGGTAGGCGTCGAACAGTACGACTTTACCCTGTCCGAAGTCCGGCATCAGCCGCAAGCTGAAGTACCGCCACGCCGTGACATCCGTGACCGGGCGCGCCCGCCGCAGCAAGAACGTGCTGGTGCCGAGCGCCGCGGCTCCCCCGGGGAAGAAGCGTCCGTCGGCCTGGAGGTAGGCGTGCAGCTTGAACTGAAACGCCCCGTCCGTCGACTTGATGGCGAACCCGTCCCGGCCGGCCGTGAGGCTGGTCTGCTGCGCGGCTCCTGCACCGGTCATGCCCAACATCCACACGCTCAGTACTCCGAGTATCGCTGTCCACCGTCCGATGCTCACGGCTATCACTCCCTGGAGTGAGCACTTCCGGCAGTCCGGTCAGCGCGTTGAAGAACGATTACCTCGCTACCGAGGCTGCGAATCCACTTGTCGAATCATCCTCACACGCAAAAAGAAAAAGGCCCGGCGCACGCTGGGGTGGGCCGGGCCTGAGAGCTACCTGGTGGGCGAAGAGGCTTAGGTGTTCCTCTCGTTCACAAAGCGAGCCGAGGCGTCCGTCCAACCCTGGGGCTGGCGGCGACAACAACAACAACACATCGCGCGGGACGTCGGCTTCATGGGCGGGAAGCTAGGGCTCGTCGCAAAGGGTGTCAACCGTTGACACGGGCGCCGGGCGCCGTCGAGATTCGGGCGCATGACCGACCCCGCCTTCGGGCGCTTCTTTCTTCCGGGCCCGACCGACGTTCACCCGGAAGTGCTTGCCGCCATGCAGCGGCCGATGATCGGCCACCGCTCGAGCGCCATGGAGCAGCTCCTCGCCGGCATCGCCCCGCCGCTCGGCCGGGTGTTCCGCACGGCCCGGCCCGTGCTCGTCGGCACCGCGTCGGCCACCGGATTCATGGAGATGGCTGTGCGCAACGGCGTGCGCCGGCGCGCCCTCTCGCTCGTGAACGGCGCCTTCAGCGACCGCTTTGCGAAGCTGGTGGGCGCGTGCGGCAAGGAAGCCATCCGGCTCGACGTGCCGCTCGGCGGCGCCATCGAGCCCGACATGCTGCGCGACGCGCTGCGTCGCACCCCCGTGGACGCCGTCACCATCGTGCATTCGGAGACCTCGACCGGTGTGTTGCAGGACGTCGAGTCGCTCGCCGCGGTCGTCCGGGAGTTCGACGACGTGCTCCTCCTGGTGGACGCCGTTACGTCGCTCGCCGGCTCTCCCGTCGAGCCCGATCGCTGGGGCTTGGACTTCACGTTCACAGGCTCCCAGAAGGCGCTCGCCTTGCCGCCCGGCCTCGCGCTCGGCGTTGCCTCGGAGCGGATGCGCGAGCGCGCAATCACGCTTCCGGGACGAGGCCAGTATTTCGATCTCGTCAGCTTCGAAGACGCCACGCGCAAGTTTCAGCCGACGAACACGCCCGCGCTCTCGCTGTTCTACGCGCTCGAGACCCAGCTTGGCCGCATCGAGCTTGAGGGGGGCGTGGAGGCCCGGTGGCGGCGCCATGAGGATATGCGGCGCTGCGTGGAGGAATGGAGCGCCGCGCGCGGCGTGCGGTACCTCCATGCCGGGGGCCGCCGCAGCTGGACGGTCTCATGCCTGCGCGTACCGGAGGGCAAACGCGCCGCTGAGATCGTCAAAACCCTGAAGCAGCAGGGATGGACCATCGGCTCGGGCTACGGCGACCTCAAGGACTCGACGATCCGCATCGGACACATGGGCGACCACACGGTGGATACCCTGCGGGCCTTGCTGGCGCTCCTCGAGCCGCTGATCGCGTGACCTATCGGGTCGTCGTCGCGGACCGGGTTGCGGACGCGGGGCTGAAGCGGCTCACCGAATCGCCGGACATCGAAGTGACCGCCCTCGCCGGCAGGCCCCGCGCAGAACTGGAGCGCGCGCTCGCCGATGCGCACGCGCTCATCGTGCGGAGCGAGACCCAGGTCACCGCCGACCTCATGACGCGGGCGCCGCATCTGCGGGTGATCGCGCGGGCGGGCGTGGGGGTGGACAACATCGACGTCCCCGCGGCCACGCGGCGCGGGATCGCCGTGATGAACGCCCCCGGGGCGAACACCGTGAGCGCCGCCGAGCACGTGATGGCGCTCTTGCTCGCGCTGGTGCGCCGCATTCCCTGGGCGGTGGAGGCGATGCGGCGCGGCGAGTGGGATCGCAAGCGCTTCGAAGGCTCAGAGCTGCGCGGCAAGACTATCGGCATCATCGGACTTGGGCGCATCGGTGGCCAGGTGGCTCACCTGGCGCGGGCCTTCGGGATGCAGTTGCTCGGGCACGATCCCTACCTGTCGCCCGAGCGGGCGGCGGAGCTCGAAGTGAAGCTCGCGACCCTGGACGAGCTGCTGCGCCGCGCCGACGTCGTCACGCTGCACATGGCGCACACCGAGCAGACGCATCGTCTGATTAATGCCGAGCGGCTCGCCCTCATGAAGCCCGGCGCCGTGCTCGTCAACACCGCGCGCGGAGAGCTGGTGGACGAGGCGGCCCTCGCCGCGGTGCTCGAGGCCGGCGGCATCGCGGGCGCCGCGATCGACGTGTTCGCCGTCGAGCCTCTGCCCGCCGACTCGCCGTTGCGCCGACTCGATCGCGTGATCCTGACGCCCCACCTCGCGGCCTCGACAACCGAAGCGCAGGATCGAGTGAGCACCGAAACGTGCGATGCCGTCCGCAACGCGCTGCTTCAGGGCGACCTCTCGGGCGCGATCAACGTCCCGGGCATTAGCGGGGACGCGCTGCGTCGCCTTGGACCCGTGCTCGATCTGGCCCGCCGGCTCGGGCGCCTCGCGCTCGCGCTGGGGGACGGCCCAGTGACGGGGATCGAGGTCGCCTACGGGGGGGACGACGACGCGGCGCCGAAACCGGTCTTGATGGCCGCGCTCGAGGGCCTCCTCTCGGCCATGAGCATGGACTCGGTGAGCCTCGTCAACGCTCTTCTGATCGCCGACGAGCGCGGCATTCGACACGCCCGCAAGACGACCGCGCCCGAGCCCGGATTTGAGAGCACCGTGGGTGTGGCGATCGAAACGTCACGGGGTCGGGTCCGCGTCGCGGGCGCGCTCATTGCGGACAGCCACGGCCGCGTCATCCGGATCGACGACTATCACGTGGACGTCGTCCCCGAGGGCTGGATGCTCGTGATCCGGAATCGGGATGTCCCGGGAGTGATCGGGAACGTGGGGACGCTGTTGGGCGCGGCGGGAATCAACATCGGGAGCTATCACCAGGCGCGGCTCGCGGTCCCGGGTCGCGAAGCGCTGGCGGCGATCACCGTGGATCAGCCGCTTACCGAGGGCGTGCTCGCGGCCCTCGCCCGCGTTCCCGATGTCCTCCAGGTGCGACTCGCGTACCTGGGGGGCGAGGCCTAGTCCGCCGCCTGTCGCTTCGCTTCGCCATCCTCGGCGAGCAGGCGAAATGATTTCACCGCATCGTTGAGGCGATCGGACGCCTCCGCGAGCTGGTTCGCGGAGGCCGCGATTTCCTCCGTCGAGGCGCTCTGTTCCTCGCTCGACGCGGCGATTTCCTCGCTCGCGGCGAGCAGCCCCTCGGTCCCCTGCGCGACGTTGGCCAGGCGGTTCGCGATTTCCTCCGCGATCCCCCGCATCTCGATCATCGACTTGGCGATCTCGCGACTCCAGGCCTCGTTGGCACCCGCTTCCGCCGTCACGGTCGCGAGCCCCTGCGCGGCCGTCTGGGCGGCGGCCCGAGCAGCGGTACTGCCCTGCGCCAGGGCCGTCAGCCGGTTGCGCGTCGCCTGCACGCGGGTCTGTACGACGCGCACGATGTCCGCCGTCTCACCCGCCGCGTGGGCCGCCACGGAGGCGAGCTTCCGCACCTCGTCCGCCACCACGGCGAAGCCGCGGCCCTGCGGGCCGGCGCGGGCCGCTTCGATCGCGGCGTTGAGCGCGAGCATGTTGGTCTGCGTCGCGACCGTCTTCGCCTGAGCGACGAACTTCTGGATCTCCTGCGAGGCGCTGGCGAGCGCATCGGCCTCCGTCACGCCGCGGGCGACCTCTTCCGTCAGGTTCAAGAGCTGCGCGGTGCTCTCGTCGAGCACCTCACGGTTGCGCTGTGCGAGCGTAGAGACGTTGGTGTTCCGACGGACCGAATCCTCCGCCCCAGCGGCAAGCACGGTGACGATCTCGAAGATCTTCGTGGCGTCGTCGGCGGCCGCGCGGACGAGCTGCGCCTGCTCGGCGGCGCGGCGTGAGAGGTCCTGGCAGGTCGCGGACATCTCCTCGGTGGACGCGCTCATTTGCTCGGTCGAGGCGGATATTTCGGCGGCCATGGCGGCCGCCTCCTCGGCGGCGCTGCGGATCGCGCCGACCAGGCGGCGCAGCGACAAGACCATCGAGTGCACCGAGGTGAGCAGATCACCGACGTCGCCCGTTCCGACCAGGTTGGCGGTGACCGTCACCGACAGGTCGCCCCCGGCGACGCGTCCGGCGGCGACCCCCGCGGCGCGCACGGGTGCGGTGATCCGCGTCTCGAGCCAACCCGCGAGACGCCACACCAGGAGCACCATAACGACGAACAGTGCCGCCGCGCCGATCAGGATCGCTCGCTCGGTGGTGCGGGCCACGGCGTAAGCGCGACGGATCGGCTGGCGGAGCGCGACCTGCCAGCGTCCCGCGTTGGCCGGGCTCGACACGATGAGCTCGCCGCCCTCAGCCGACGTCGCAAGCGGCGTCGCCTGCGTCGTCGCGACCACGGCGCCGCCCTGATCCACGATCTGCAGATACGCGCCGTTCGTCAGGTCGGCGAGGTCGAGCGCTCCGATCAGCCGTTCCACTGGGACTGACGCGCGCACGACCCCGATCGGCCGTGCGCCATCCGACGGGCGCACCACGATCGCGTACCGTAGGAGCTGTGCGACGGTGGAATCGCGCCGCACTTCGCTCTCGGACGACCCGTCGCGCCACGCGCTGCGCCACCATGGCTCGTCCGCATGCGAAGCGCCCGTCGCTCCGCCGCCCCCAGCGGCACTCAGCGTGACGCCACGGTCATCCGTGAGCAGCAGCTCGGTGAGGTCGGAACGACGGGTGTGCGCGCGCAGCAGCGCCTGTAGCTCCGGGTTGTGCCCTGGGGGGCCGCGCCTCGCGGCGGAGACGATGGGGGGAGACAGCGCGAGTCGCTCGACCTCGCGGCGGCGTTCCCCCACGTAGCTCGACACCTGGGCCGCGATGCGCCGGTCCACAGCCCGCGCCTGTGCCTCGGCGAGAGGGGCGAGGGTGCGCCGCGCGTGCTGGCTTCCGACGATCGCGACACCGCCGGCGAGCAGGACGGCGGCGCCCATCCCCGGGAGGAGGAAGTTCGCCCGCAATTGCTTGGACTTGTTCGGCATGGAGGATCGAGACGCGCTAAGGTATGACCGGCTTCACGCAGGAGCAAGTGCGTTCTTCGCGTTGAGTACTCCTGATTGCTCCAAATACTCAAGCACGGCTGGCCCCACGCTCGGCCTCTCCGTTCAACATCTCTGATCGACCGTGTCGATCGGGCATGCGCCCGGGCATGTCTGTGAACGCCGCCATGCCGCAACGGGCCCTATAGCGGCGGAGGAGCGTTGCGCGTAGGCTTCATAGTCAGGGAGACTCCACGAGGATCTCGCCATGACCTTCAAGCCCGCCATTTGGTTCCCGATCACCGTCCTGCTGAGCGTCATCAACTTGGTCGCCGTCGGGTTCGCGGCGGGGTCCGCGGAGCCGTGGCATGCCACGATTCACGCTTCGCTCGCGCTGGCGTTCGGGTTATGGGCCCACCGTCTGCGGCAGGGTCCCGGCGGGAGCGAGCTCCAGGCTCGGCCCGGAGCGCTCGACGGTCGGGAGAGTTCCGAGGAAGTCCAGGCTTTGCGCAACGAACTAGAGACTGTCCGGCGAGAGCTCGGCGAAGTGAATGAGCGAGTTGACTTTGCTGAACGCCTGCTGACTCGTGGCCGTGATCCCGATGCCATTGAGAAGCAGGTAAAACCGCGCTAGCTCCCGTTTCGTCACCGCCTGTCGCTTCATACTCACCATCGCGGCGACCAGTCCGCGCTTTGTCGGCCTTCGACCTTCCTGCTGGGCATGTCCCTGGACATATTCGGGCGTCAGGGGATGCAAACCAATCAAGACGCTCGCAAGAGCGGAAAGAGAATTTTCCCACCATGGGAAGCCGGAAAAAGCACCCGCAACCCCATGCAGAACCTCAACGACAGCAGACACTTATGGCGAGCGTTCCGACATACGATCCGGCCGCGGTCGAGGAGCGGTGGCAAGAGCGGTGGTCGCGCGACCACACCAACGAGCCCGATCTCGACCGGCCATCTCGACCGTTCTACAACCTGATGATGTTCCCCTATCCCTCAGCCGAGGGACTGCACGTCGGGAACATGTTCGCCTTCACCGGCGCGGACATTTACGGACGGTTCAAGCGGCTGCAGGGGCACGACGTGTTCGAGCCCATCGGGTTCGACGCGTTCGGGATCCATTCCGAGAACTACGCCCTGAACGTCGGCCTGCATCCCGCGCGCTTGATCCCCCAGAACATCGCGACCTTCCGCCGGCAATTGAAGCGCTTCGGCGGCATGTTCGACTGGCGGCACGAGCTTTCGACGACTGATCCCCGCTACTACAGGTGGACGCAGTGGCTCTTTCTCCAGCTGTTCCGGGCGGGGCTCGCGATCCGGAAGAAAGCGGCGGTGAACTGGTGCCCGGCGTGCAAGACGGTGATTGCGAACGAGCAGGTGATCAACGGCTATTGCGAACGGCACCCGGACGTGAAGGTCGAGCAGCGCTTCCTCGAGCAGTGGTTTTTCGCCATCACCCGCTATGCCGAGCGGCTACTCGCCAATCTCGACACGCTCGACTGGTCGAGCAGCACGATCGCGATGCAGCGCAACTGGATCGGCCGGAGCGAAGGGGCGGAGCTCATCTTCGAGGCGCCAAGCGGCGAGAAGATCACCGTGTTCACCACCCGGCCCGACACGGCCTTCGGCGCGACGTACATGGTACTGGCGCCGGAGCACCCGCTCGTGGACGCGCTCACCGCGGTGGAGCAGCGGCAGGCCGTGCGGTCGTATCAGCGCGAGGTAGCCGCTCAGGATCTCGTCTCTCGCAAGGTCGGCGAGAAGAGGAAGACCGGCGTGTTTCTCGGGTCATACGTGCGGAATCCCGCGACCGGAGAAGCGATCCCGGTGTGGATTGCCGACTACGTCCTGATGGAATACGGGACTGGCGCGATCATGGCCGTCCCCGCGCACGACCAACGCGACTTTGACTTCGCGACTCAGTTCGGCTTGCCCATCCGGCAAGTCGTGCAGCGCGACGGGGAGCCCCTGCCCATCGAATCCCAGGACGGCATCCTCGTGCACTCGGGGCAATTCGACGGGCTGTCGTGCGTCGAGGGGGGGAAGGGCATCGTTGCCTGGCTTAGCGGCCGCGGCTTTGCGTCTCCGCGCGTGCAATATCGCCTCCACGATTGGTGCATTTCGCGCCAGCGGTACTGGGGACCGCCCATTCCCATCATTTATTGCGATCGCTGCGGTCCCCAGGGCGTGCCGGAACGCGATTTGCCGGTCGAGCTGCCCCTGATCGAGGACTTCCGCCCCGACGACACCGGCGTGAGCCCGCTCGCGCGGCACCGCGAGTGGTACTTCGTGCCATGTCCCACCTGCGGGGGCGAGGGCCGGCGCGAAACCGACGTGTCCGACACGTTCCTCGATTCATCGTGGTACTTCCTCCGCTATCCTTCGACCGAGTTCGACGATCGGCCCTGGGATCCGGCGCGCACGCGGACGTGGTTACCGGTTACGAGCTACATCGGCGGCAACGAGCATGCCGTGCTGCATCTGCTCTATTCTCGGTTCGTCACGATGGTGTTGCACGAGCTCGGGCACGTCCACTTCGAGGAGCCGTTTCCCAAGCTCCGCGCCCACGGGCTCATCATCAAAGACGGCTCCAAGATGTCCAAGTCGCGGGGCAACGTGGTGATTCCGGATGCGTTCATCAAGAAATGGGGCGCGGACACCTTCCGGATGTACCTGATGTTTCTGGGGCCCTTTCAGGAAGGCGGGGACTTCCGGGACGAAGGCATCACGGGCATCAGGCGCTTTCTCGACAAGGTGTGGGTCCTCGCGCACGAGGCGGCCCAGGCCACGCTCGAGCCGCTGCCCGCGGCCGTGGCCCGCAAGCTCCATCAGACGATCCGCAAAGTCACGGCGGACACCGAGAGCCTCGCGTACAACACCGCCATCGCCGCGATGATGGAATACGTGAACCTCGCGCGGGAGGAAAATGCCGCCCAGCGTGAGGCAGTCGAGCCGCTCCTCGTCCTGCTCGCGCCGTACGCTCCCCATATGGCGGAGGAGCTGTGGGCCCAATTGGGCCATACGACGTCCGTCTTCCGGGTTCGGTGGCCGAGCTACGACGCAGCGCTCGCC
>JBGPIJ010000030.1:0-16474 GCA_041484865.1 Gemmatimonadota bacterium | reverse complement strand
TCTCGTATGACGGCCCAAGCAGGCCCGCGTATACGCCTTCCTCGAGAGGGATCTGCGCCGCGCGCGCCGCGTCGCGCGCGCGGGCGCGCAGCAGCGGATCGTACGGGGCGCTCATGTCGGGAAACCGGTCTTCGCCACCGACGAGAGGACCCACCAGCGGATTGCGCCACATCAGGTTGATGTGATCCGCAATCAGCATCAGCGCACCCGGCCGAAACGTGCGCCGCACCCCGCCCGCCGCGTTCGTCACGATCAGCGTGCGCGCGCCCAGCCGATCGAAGACGCGCACCGGCAGCGTGACGGTTTCAGGCGAGTGTCCCTCGTACAGATGAAACCGGCCCGCCTGCACGACGACCGGCACGCCGGCGAGCGTGCCCAGGACCAGCTCGGCCTTGTGTCCCGCGACCCCGGGTTCCGGAAACCCGGGAATGTCCGCGTACGCGATGCGCCGTGCCCCCTGCACCCGATTCGCAAGCAAACCGAGACCCGAACCGGCAATGATCGCCACGCGCGGCGCCACGCCGTCGAGTCGCCGCGCCACCCCCTCTGCGGCCGCCTCGACCGTGCCCTTCCCCGTCACTCGACCTTCTCCATCTCGCTCTGCACGCGCGCTACCAATGCGACCCGCTCGTACTCCGGCAGGAACGCTTGCTCGCAGGCGTGCAGAACCACGCGCGCCAGCTCGTCCTTGCCGAGGCCAAGCACGGTGTGCGCGAGGTAGTACTCGTCCGTGAGCGTCACGTCGTCGATCAGACGTCCGTCGGTATTGATCGTCACCACCACGCCCTGTTCGAGATAGCGGCGCAGCGGGTGGCTCGCCGCCCCGGGCACGGCGCGCGTGTGCACGTTGCTCGTGATGCACATTTCGAGCGGGATGCCGTGCTCGACAACGTACGCGAGCAGCGCGGGATCCTCGCCCAGGCGGGTGCCGTGACCGATGCGCTGCGCGCCGCAGGCGTGCAACGCCTGATGGATCGACGCGGGACCGTCGCCCTCACCCGCATGACAGGTGCGCCCGAACCCCAGCCGGGCGGCGAGCTCGAATGCCGCCCGGTGCTCCTCCGCCGGGTGCCCCCGCTCCGCGCCGGCGAGATCGAACGCGACGACGCCGGCGCCGCGATAGTCCGCGGCGGCTCGAACCAGCTCGAGCGACTCAGCCGGCGGCAGCGTGCGAATGCCGCACACGATCACTCCGAACTTCGTCCCCGTCTCGCGACTCGCGCGCTCGAGGCCCCGCAGCGGCGCCTCGATCGCCGCGCCGAGCGACAGCGCGGGCCGGTGCAACAAAGGGGAGAAGCGGACCTCGACGTAGCGCACCTGCTCCGCGGCGGCATCGACAAGGAACTCGTAGGCGATGCGCTCGAGCGCCGCCGCCGTTTGCATGACGGACAGCGTCAGGTTGTAGCGCGTGAGGTAGTCCTCGAGGCTCGTGGCGCGCCGGCCGGAGAGCGCCTGCGCCAACTCGTGGGGCGTCCGGGCCGGCAGGCGGACGCCCTGTTCGCGCGCCAGCTCGAGCATGGTCGCTGGGCGCAGCGAGCCGTCGAGGTGAACGTGCAGCTCCGCTTTGGGCCAGCGCCGCAGCGCCTCTCTTGAGAGCCGAGACCGGCCGCGGGCTGTGACCACGACGCGAAACACGCCGCCCGCCTCCCGCACCGGGTCCGACGCGTCCACCGTGCGGCCGGTGGCGTCCGTGACGTAGGCGGCCGATGCCGCCACGAGACCCGCGAGCTCCGGATCGAGCGCGTCCACTGCGTCGCCCACCGTCGCGCCTCGCGCCACCTCGACCGCGCGCTCGTTGACGAATACCCGCACCCGCTCTTCGTTCATCAGCGGAAAATTGCCAACCCGGCGGTGCGCACGCTACCTTGACCGCCGATGCTGACCGCGCTCCTGTGCGCGCACCTGCTCGCGGCACCGGCCGATTCCGCCGTGCTCCTGATCCGGGTCCTCGATGTCAGCGACGCGAGGATCGGCGGCGACGCGATCCTGATCACCGATTCGGCCCAAGGCCACGCGAAGCACGTCCTCATCGACGCGAGCGACCACGGCGCCACCGTGGTGGCCCTGCTCCGCCGATTCCACGTGGACACCCTCGCCGCGCTGATGCTGTCGCATCCCCATGCGGACCATTACGGGGGCATGGATGAGGTGCTCGCCCAAGTCCCGGTGCGAACCTTCGTGTATGGCGGCACGCCCCGGACCGCCAGGACGTATCGGGCGCTGCTCGACCAGATCGCCGCGCGGCACATCCCGGTGGTCACGGTGGATACGGGCGTCCGCCGCATCACGCTCGTGACGGCGAACGACACGGTGCTGTTCACCGTATTCAGTCCGCCCCCCACATGCGGCGCGCTCACCGGCCATGCCAATGGCCACGACATCAACAATTGCTCGATCGGCGTGCGACTCACGCGCGGCGCGTTTGCCATACTGCTGCCGGGCGACGCGGAGCAGGCCGAGCTCGCCTGGTGGCTCATGACCGCGCCGGTGCCGCTCCGTGCGGACGTGCTCAAGGCGGGCCATCACGGATCGAGCAACGCGATGACGGCCACCCTGCTCGACGCCGTAGGACCGCGGCTCGTGCTCATCAGCGCGAACGGGCGGCAGCACCCGTTCGCCGAGGTGCTCGACATGCTCGCGGCGCGCGGTATTCCTACTTACTGCACGGCGGACGCCGGAACCATCACGGTGCGCGTGCCCCGGAGCGGCGAGTGGACCGTCGCGACGGAGCGCAGCGCGGCGTGTCACGCCCGCACCGAGCTCACCACCGGAGGCCCGCCATGAGCGAGCGTCATCAGCTGATCGTGGACCGACACGAGGGCGACCGTAGCGTCGTCGAGGTCGACGGCACCGGCTTCACCGACCTCCCGCGGTGGCTGCTCCCGATGGCGGCGCGCGGCGACGACGTGATCACGGTGATCGTCGAGGCGGAGCCGGATCGCACCGTCGTCACGCTGCAGCGCGACCCGGCCGCGACGGCGCGCGCCAAGACCGCCGCCAAGGACGCCATCGACCGGCTCAAGCGCCGGGACCCGGGAGGAGACGTGCGTCTGTGACCGCCGCCGCGGGGCAGCGCGTGCTCGTGGTGGACGACGAGGCCGACATCACGGCTCTGGTCGCGTACCATCTCGCCAAGGACGGCTATCGGGTCAGTACCGCATCGAGCGGTCGCGACGCGCTGCGCGCGGCCCGCGAGGAGCGTCCCGACCTCATCGTCCTCGACCTGATGCTCCCCGGGCTCTCGGGTTACGACGTGCTCGCCGAGCTGCGCGGCCACGAGGAAACCAAGGACGTGGGGGTGATCGTCCTGACGGCCCGCAAGGACGAGCCCGATCGCATTAAGGGGCTGTCGCTCGGAGCCGACGATTACCTGCCCAAACCGTTCTCCCCCCAGGAGCTGGTGCTGCGAGTGCGCGCGGTCCTGCGGCGCCTCGCGGCGCCGGCCCTGGCCTCGGGCGGCCTCGTGACCGCCGGTCCCATTACGCTCGACAAAACGGCGCATCGGGCGACCGTGCACGGCGAGCCCGTCGATCTCACCGCGACGGAGTTCCGGCTGTTGGCGACGCTCATGGAGCGCCAGGGACGGGTGCAGAGCCGCGCGCAGCTGCTCGAGACCGTGTGGCAGGCGCAACCCGACATCCAGACCCGCACCGTGGACATGCACGTCCAGCGGCTGCGGCAGAAGCTGGGCCGGGCGGGAGAGGCGATCCAAACGGTGCGCGGAGCGGGCTATCGGCTGAACATGGCGCCCGCCACTGCCCGCAGGCGGTCGTGAAGCTCGCGGCCCGCCTCTTTGTCGGCACGAGCCTGCTGCTCGCCGCGACCGTCGCGGGCCTGATCGTCGCGGCGGACCGGGTGTTGCGCGACCATCTCGAAAACGAGATTGCAGACGGACTCGAGCGCGAGGCGCGCATCGTCGTCGCGCTGCTGCCGCGGGATTCGCTCACGTGGTCCGCGATGGCGCACGAGCTCGGGGCGCTCACGGGACACCGAGTGACGCTGATCGACCGGGCGGGGCATGTGCGCGGGGACACGGAGTTCGACCGGACCGCGTTGGCCGAGCTCGAGAATCACGCGAGCCGGTCCGAGGTCCGCCAGGCGCTGGCGGTCGGCGTAGGCCGGGACGAGCGGCTCAGCGCGTCCACCAACCAGCGGCGCCTGTACGTCGCCGTGCGCGGCGGTCCCCCTGGACTCTCCATCGTCCGCGTGTCCACGACTCTCGAAGCCGTCGATGCGGCGGTCGGGTCGGTGCAGCGGGGCGTGGCCCTCGCGGGCATCGTCGCGCTGGGTGCGGCGGCGTTCTTCGCCTGGATGCTGAGCGGAGCGGTCGCGCGCCCGCTGGTTCAGCGCGGGGGCGCCGCGCGGGCGATCGCCGCGGGCGAGCCCCCCGTGTTTCCGGACTCGCGCATCCCCGAGATCTCGGAGCACATCCTCGCGCTCCACACCATGCACGAGCAGCTGGGGAACCGGTTTGCCGAGCTGCGGCGCGAGCGCCAGGAAATGCAGACCCTGATCGAATCGATGGCCGACGGCGTACTCGCGGCCGATGCCGGGGGCCGCATCGCGATGGTAAACACCGCTGCCCGGCGGCTGCTCGGGCTGCGCGCGCCCGGCCTCCCGCCGCCCCTGAGCGAGCTGTTCCACGACAAGCGCGCCCGCGACCTCGTCCGCGCCGCCTTCGGCGGGCACGAGATCGAGCAGCAGGAACTGGAGCTGGACGGCCGCGCGCTGCTCGTGTCGGGACGGCCGCTCCCGAACGGCGGCGCGCTGCTCGTGTTCCGGGACGTCACGGCGCTGCGCCGACTCGAGGCGGTGCGCCGTGACTTCGTGGCGAACGTGTCGCACGAGCTGAAAACCCCGCTCACGTCCCTCGCGGGGTACGCGGAAACGCTCTCCGCCGAGGCCGCCGCGCAGAGCCAGACGCGCCAATTCGCCGACATCATCCTCAACAACGCGCGCCGCATGCAGCGCCTCGTGGACGACCTCCTGGACCTCTCCCGGATCGAATCCGGGAGCTGGCAACCCGCCCGGCGCCTCGCGGACGTCGCAACCCTCGCGCACGAGGCTTGGACGGCAGGTGGATTCGCCGAGCGCGCCCGCGAGCCGGGGATCCGCTTCGCGGTTGAGATCGCCCCCGCGGCGGCGACGATCGCCGCGGACCCGGACGCGCTGCGCCAGATCTTCGTCAACCTGTTCGACAACGCGTTGCGTCATACGCCGGTCGGCGGCGAGATCACCGTGCGCGGGCAGGAGACGGCCGAGGGCGTGATGCTCGCCGTCGCCGACACGGGCAGCGGCATCGCGCCCGAGCACCTGCCGCGCATTTTCGAGCGGTTCTACCGCGCGGACCCGAGCCGCTCGCGGGCCCAGGGCGGCACCGGCCTGGGGCTCGCCATCGTCAAGCACCTCGTGGAAGGACACGGCGGTCGCGTGTCCGCCGTGAGCACCCTCGGCCGCGGCACGACCATCCAGCTGTTCTTCCCCGGGGAGTCGACCGCGAGCTAGCCGGCGTCCGATGGTAGAAACCTGCCGTCCTCCCTGTCACAGTTCTGCCACTCCGGCGTAGCGGCACGCATCGAGGCAGATGCCGTTACAAGGTCGTGACTATCGTCTCCCTGGCTTTGCAGGCAAATTTAGACCTCCCCGGAAGCGGGAGCGGAGCGCCGGCCGCGAGCCGCGAGCCGCGATGCTTTCCGGCCTCCTCTCGAGCCTCAGTGAACGCATGATCGTGTCACAGACGACCGCGGCTCCTGCTGAATCGGTGGGCACGCCGCCCGCCTCCGCGCCACTGGCCGAGCTCCACTCCCTCCCCCGGCTTGCCGCCGTCGACATCGGCACCAGCTCCGTCCGTTTCGTGGTCGCGGAGATCCAGCCGGACGGCGGCTATCGCGTGCTCGACGAGGACCGGGAAATGACGCGACTCGGCCAGGGCGTGTTTCGGACCGGCGAGCTGGTGGACTCGGCGATGGAGCTGTCGCTCCAGACGCTCGGCAGAATGAAGGCGATCGCCGACGGGTTCGCGGTGCAGGACCTGCGCGCGATCGCGACCAGCGCCGTGCGCGAGGCGAGGAACGGGCGCGAGTTCTGCCGGGAAGCCTGGCGGCGCTGCCGGGTGCGCATTGAGGTCGTATCGCCCGAGGAAGAAGCCCGCCTGGTCTTCAAGAGCGTGGCCCGTCACTACAACCTCGACGATCGCTTGACCGCCATTGTCGATATCGGAGGCGGCAGCACCGAGGTCATCCTTGCCGCGGGCGGCGTCATCGAGCAGCTGCACTCGGTGCCGCTCGGGGCCATCCGTCTGACCGAGCAGTACGTGAAGTCCGATCCGCTCAAGTCCCGCCACTGGAAGGCGCTGCGCCGCGCGATCGACCAGGAGATCGAGCACGCGATCGGCGCTCCGCCGTTCGCGGCGGAGGTGATGATCGGCAGCGGCGGCACGTTCACGAACCTGGCCGAGATGGCGCAGGCGGAGCGCGACAACCGGGTCACCCCGGTGCGGGACTTCACTCTCGGGCGCGCCGAGGTGGTGCGCCTGTTCGACCGGCTGCGGGAGACCCCCCTCGCGCAGCGGCGCGAGATTCCCGGCCTGAACCCCAAACGCGCCGACATCATCGTCGCCGGCGCGGCGGTGGTCGCGCGACTGAGCCGGCATCTGGGCACGCTGCGCGTGCTCGTCAACGACCGCGGCATCCGGGATGGCGTGCTGCTCTCCATGATCGAAGACCTTCCCGGCACGGTGGCTCCGTCGCGCGCGCCGGTCGCCACCCGGCTCGAGGCGGCCCGCCGCTTCGCTCGCCAGTGCCGGTCGAACGAGCGGCATTGCGAGCACGTCGCGGCCCTCGCCGGGCAGGTGTTCGACGCGCTGGGCGACGCGTTCGCGCTCCCCGCCCCCGCGCGCGACGTCTTGCAGGCCGCCGCGCTGCTCCACGACGTGGGCTACTTGATCAACCACGAGAAGCATCACAAGCACGCCTACCACCTCATCATGCACGGCGACCTGCGCGGCTTCTCGGCGCGCGAGATCGAGCTGATCGCCAACGTGGCCCGGTATCACCGCCGCGCGTTTCCGAACAAGCGGCAAGAGAACTTCGCCCGCCTCGATCGCGGCGAACGACGCCTGGTCCGGCGGCTCGCCGGCATCCTCAGGGTCGCCGATGGCCTCGACCGCACGCACTCTCAGGCCGTGACGGGGCTGCAATGCCGCGTCGGGGACGGGTGGGTGCGGGTGCTCCTGACGGCCACCCGCAATCCGGCGATCGAGATCGAAGACGCCCAGCGCAAGGCGGGGCTGTTCGAGCGCGCGTTCCGGAGCGACCTGGCGGTGTCTTGGCCCCAGCCGCGCCAGCCGCTCCAGGCGGCGGCGCGCCGCGCGCGCGCGGTGGGCGACGGACAAGGCGTCGCATGACCGAACGCGCGTTACCCGCCTACCCGCCGGATCACTACCTGAACCGCGAGCTGTCGTGGCTCGAGTTCAACGCGCGCGTGCTCGAGGAAGCGGCGGACGCCTCGAATCCCTGGCTCGAGCGCCTCAAGTTCCTCGCCATCTTCAGCTCGAACCTCGATGAGTTCTTCGAGGTCCGCGTAGCGGGGCTTCAGCAGCAGGCGTACGCGGGGGTCGAGCCGCAGGACTACGGTGCGGACGGCATGGCTCCGGCCGAGCAGCTCGCCGCCATCGAGCGGCGGGTCCACGCGCTCGTCGCCGAGCAGTACCGCATCCTCCAGGCAGAGGTCTTCCCCGGGCTCCCCGCGCGCGGCATCGAGCGCATCCGCTACGACGGCCTCACCGACGAGGAGCGCCGGCAGGTCGACGAGCTGTTCCACACCAGCATCTTCCCCGTGCTCACGCCGCTGGCCATCGACCCGGGCCATCCGTTCCCCCACGTGCACAACCAGAGCCTCAACATCGCGCTCCTGATCGACCGCAGGAACGGCGCGGCGGAGCGGAGCCATTTCGCGGTCGTGCAGGTGCCGGGGGTGCTCGATCGGGTGGTCGTGGTGTCACGCACGCCCGCGCGGGTGCGCTTCATCCTGCTCGAAGACATCATCGGGAACCACCTGCGCGAGCTGTTCGGCGGGTTGCGCATCGTGCGTCACGCCGTCTTTCGCGTCACGCGGAACACCGATCTGACGCTCGAGGAGGAAGACGCCGAGGATCTGTTGGCGATGATCGAAGAAAGCCTGCGCCAGCGGATGCGCAGCGACCCGGTCCGGCTCGAGGTCTCGACCGACGCCGACGAAGCCTTCATCGAGATGCTGACCGAGGCACACGGATTGAAGCCTGCCGACGTCTACCGGGTGGACGGCCCCGTCGATCTCACCGTGCTGATGGCGCTCCACGACCTGGACGGGTTCGACGCCCTCCGGGACGAGCCGCTCGTGCCGCGCGTTCCGCCTCCCTTCGCGCCCGACCGCGACCTCTTCGACGTGATCCGGACCCAAGACGTCCTCGTCCACCTGCCGTACGAGTCGTTCGGGAGCGTCGTCGAGTTCATCGAGCGCGCCGCGGACGATCCGCAGGTGCTCGCCATCAAACAGACACTGTACCGCACCAGCGGAGCGAGCCCGATCATCTCCGCGCTCGCCCGAGCCGCGCAGAACGGCAAGCAGGTGACGGCGCTCGTCGAGCTCAAGGCCCGGTTCGACGAGCTGAAGAACATCGCCTGGGCGCGGGCGCTGGAAGAAGCGGGCGTCCACGTGGTCTACGGCGTGATGGGCTTGAAGACCCACTGCAAGGCCGCCCTCGTCGTGCGGCGTGAGCCCGACGGCATTCGCCGCTACGTGCACCTCTCGACCGGCAACTACAACCCCACGACGGCGCGCGTATACACGGACCTCGGGCTGTTCACGAGCGATCGCGCCTTCGGCGAAGATACGAGCGCGCTGTTCAACCTCCTCACGGGATACTCCGAGGGATACCGCTGGAAGAAGCTGCTGGTCGCGCCGATCGGCTTGCGCGAGCGGCTGATCGCGCTGATCGAGCGCGAGGAGCGGAACGCGCGCGCCGGCCGACCCGCGCGGATCATCGTCAAGATAAACGCCCTGGTCGAGCCCTCCGTGATCGACGCCCTGTATCGCGCGTCCCAGGGAGGAGTCCCGATCGACCTGATCGTCCGCGGCACCTGCTGCCTCCGTCCCGGGCTCCTCGGCGTGTCCGAGACGATTCGCGTCACCAGCATTGTGGACAAGTTCCTGGAGCACAGCCGCGTGTTCTACTTCGAGAACGCGGGCGATCCCGACGTGCTGCTCGCGAGCGCCGATTGGATGCCGCGCAATTTCTGGCGCCGCATCGAAACCGTCTTCCCCGTGGAGGACGCGAAGCTCAAGGGCCGGATCATCAACGACATTCTCGCCCTCCCGCTCGCCGACAACGTGAAGGCTCGGGTGTTGCGCCCGGACGGCACCTACGAGCGGCGCGTGCCCGCGGACGGCGAGCCGATGGTGCGGAGCCAGATCGCGCTACAGCACCTGGCGCGCGAGGCGTCGCGGGAAGGCGGCGGATCGCGCCCGCCGTTCACACCGATGCGCCACCCGCGCGCCGTGGGGCCCTCCTCCCCGGGAGTCGAGCGCACCGGAACGCGGGGCTAGGACGAGCTCACCATGCGGTTGCTCGTCATTCGACACGCCATCGCCGCCGATCGGGAAGAGTTCGCCCGCTCCCATGCGGACGACGCGGATCGCCCCCTCACGGCCGAGGGGCGGGCCAAGATGGAGCGGGCCGCGAGCGGCCTGAAGCAGCTCGTGCCGGACCTCACCCTCCTCGCCTCGAGTCCGGTGAAACGCGCGTTCGACACGGCGATGATCGTCGCCCGCCCCTACCGTGATCTCGAGGTCGAGCGCGTTCCCGAGCTGGCGCCGGGTACCCCGCTCGACCGGGCGATCGCCTGGCTCGCGGGGCTCCCCGCCCGCGGCACGATCGCGATCGTCGGGCACGAGCCCGATCTCAGCCGCCTCGTCTGCGCCCTGCTCTGCGGCGCCGACCGCCCCTTCTTCGAATTCCGGAAAGGCGCCGCTTGCCTGCTCGAGTTCTCCGGCCCGGTGGCCCGCGGCGCCGGCGTGCTCGATTGGTTTCTCGGTCCCAAGCACCTGCGACGGTTCGGCGCGGACCGTGATTGACGACCGCGCGACCCTGCTTCGCGCCCCCGCCGCTCCCGTCGTCGCCCGGGTCGCCCTCGGCTTGCTCGACGCCGCCCATGCGGCCGAGGAGCGCGTGCAAGACGGGGCCGACGGCGAGGCGCTCCACAATTTCCGCGTCGCGCTGCGCAAGCTGCGGAGTCTTCTGCGCAGCTTCCGGTCCGAGCTCGACGAGGCCACGCCCAAGAAGCTGCGCACCGGGCTGCGCGGCCTCTCGCGGGCCACCGCCCCGGCGAGGGACGCCGAGGTACTCGCGGCCTGGGCCCGGGAGTTGGAGACGCAGCTCCCCCGCGGCCGGCGGGCCGGCGTGCCCTGGTTCAACGCCAGGCTGGCGGAGCGCCGTGATCGCGCCTACGCGGACATTCAGAACGACGTCGTGCCGGAATTGCCGAAGTTCGAGCGCCGTCTCCGCAAAGCGCTCGCGATCGCGGCCCGGCGTGAGCGCGACGGGCCGAGCTACGGGACCGTGCTCGCGAACCTCGTTTCCGAGCACGCCGCCGTGCTCGAGCAGGAGCTCGCCACGTTCCAATCGCCGGCGGACGATGCCGCGGCGCACAACGCGAGAATCAGCGCCAAGCGTCTCCGCTACCTGCTCGAGCCCGTGGCGGAGGTCGAGCCTCGCGCGGGAACGATCGTCACCGGATTGAAGGCGCTGCAAACGCTGCTCGGAGAATTCCACGACCTCGGGCTGCTCGCGGCCGAGGTCGCCGATGCCATGGCCGCCGCCGCCGCGGAGCGCGCCCGCCGGCAGCACGACCGCGCGCTCGGCGCCGCGGCGCGCACCACCGGGCGGCGCACCTCCAATCCGCGGGCAGCCACCGCCGGCCTGCTCGCGCTGGCGCGAGTGGTCCACGCCGCCCGGGACGAACGATTTCGTCGCTTCACGACGGACTGGCGCGGCGCGGCGCTTGCCAGCCTCATCAACGAGTGCGCCGCGCTCACCACCACCCTCGCCACGTCCGCGATTCCCCTTCACCGAGCCCACGAGCGCCGCCGGCTCACCGCCCGCCACCCCGTTACCTGACCGTTACACGCCCCGCTCAGGCTTGTGACGCCCGGATCGTTGGTTTCCTCGCGTCGGGACACTCGCATTCACCACAACGAGGGGGATAGGCAATGGCGTTTTCGATCCGTCAGGCGCTCGGCGCAGCCGTGTTCGCGGCCGTAGCCGGCACTGGGTTGCTGGCCGCGCAAACTCCCGCGGCTCCGGCCCCGCCACCGCCGGTCACGGTCGGCGGCTTGGTGTACACCCAGTTCCTGTATCAGCTGGCCGACACGGCGAATCACGTCAATAAATTCGACATCACCCGCGCGTACGTGAACGTCGTCGGCAAGTGGAGCGGCGGCTTGTACGCCCGCGTGACGGCGGACATTTTCACCAACGCCGATAGCTCCAGAGCCTACCGCCTCAAGTACGCCTACGCCGCTTACACGCCCAACAAGAGCCCGCTGACCTACAAGATCGGATTGATTCACACCCCGTGGCTCGATTGGGAAGAGGCGCTGTGGGATTATCGCATGCAGGGCCAAATGGCGATGGAACGAAACGGCTACATGTCCGCGGCGGACTTCGGGGCCGGGATCGACGGGAAGTTGGGACCGGACAAGGTGAACTTTCAGGTCGCGTTCGTGAACGGCGAGAACTACAACAAGGGCACGGGCGATCAACGCAAGGACGGCATGGCCCGCCTCTCCGTCCGCATCCTTGACACCAGCGATTCGAGCCGCGTCGGCGGCCTCCGCATCACCGCGTACGGCCAGTACGGAAAACCCACGAGCGGTGGTCAACGCCAGCGGTTGCTCGGCATGATCTCCTACAGATCCAAGGCCATGACGTTCGCGGCGGAAGCGGCCGCCACTCGCGACAGTACGACGGGCCAGGCGGGACCGCCCGCGATTGCCGCCGCCACGCCGACCAACGGGCACGTCTACAGTGCTTTCGGCGTCTTCCACGTCCCCCAGTCCAAGGCGGCCGTGCTGGCGCGCGTTGACATCCAGAAGCCCAACTCCGGAGGCGTTAACACCCGGACGACGCGCTACACCGCGGGTGTCTCTTACCAGCTGCACCCCAACTGGCGGCTGCTCGCCGACGTCGACTACCTGAGCTATCAGAGCGCACCGACGCCGGCCCAGAAGGCCACCCAGGGACAGGCCTACTTCCAGACCCAGATCTCCTTCTGATCCCCATGCCAACGAGGACCTCGAGCATGAAACGACTCTCCCAGAGTGCCCTGCGCGCGCTTCTGCTCGCGCTGGGCGCCGCCTCCCCCGGCCTCGCGCAGGTGAAGTTGAACGGGGCGGGCGCGACGTTTCCGAACATCATCTATCAGGACTGGATGCTGACCTACAACAAGACCCACCCCGAGCTTCAGCTGAACTATCAGTCGATTGGTTCGGGCGGCGGGATCCGCCAGTTCTCCGACGGCACCGTGGATTTCGGAGCCAGCGACGCCCCGATGAAGGACTCCGCCATCGCGGCCATCAACGGCAACGTGCTGCACATCCCCACGGTGCTCGGTGGCGACGTGCCGACCTATAACCTGGCCACCGTCAAACAAACCTTACGGTTTACCCCCGATCTGCTCGCGGACATCTTCCTCGGCAAGGTCACCAAATGGAGCGACGCGCGGATCGCCGAGGTCAATCCCGGCGTCCAGCTTCCCGACGAGGACATCGTCGTCGTGCACCGCTCTGACGGCTCAGGCACGACGTTCATATGGACGGACTACCTGTCCAAGGTGAGCCCAGAATGGGAGCGGAAGGTGGGTCGCGGGACGTCGGTCAACTGGCCCGTGGGCCTGGGTGGCAAGGGCAACGAGGGTGTCACCGCCACGGTGAGTCAAACACCCGGCGCCATCGGCTATGTGGAGCTCGGGTACGCCATGGCCAACAAGCTGCCCGCCGGCATCGTTCGCAACAAGGCGGGCAACTTCATCGCACCGACCCTGGAGAGCATCACGGCCGCGGCTGCAGGCGCCATGCAAGCGATGGGTCCAAGCACCGATTTCCGGGTGTCCATTACGAACCCCGGTGGCGCGAGTGCGTATCCGATCGCGAGCTTCACCTGGTTCCTCATTCACAAGCAGTATGCTGACGCCGCCAAGGCGCGCGAGCTCGTGAGGTTCGTGTGGTGGTCCGAAACGGACGGACAATCCCGTGCGGCCTCGCTCGGCTACGCTCCGCTCCCCGCGCGGCTGCGGCCCTGGATCGAGACCCGCCTCAAGAGCATAACGGCGGACGGCAAGGTCGCCTGGAACCACTAGCCGGTAGTCCGGGCCCCCCCTCGGTCCGGCTCCCGGAGTATCCCCCGCACGGCGGTATTGCGTGCGGGGTGTTCTTTTCCTTAGGACCGAGTGGGCGCCAAGCCTGTTACACGGTCGTGACAAACGCCGGATACGTTTTGAGGCGATGACGACGTTACCCACCGAGCCCATCCCCGCTCCCTTGGACGACGCGTTCCACCCGCTCCCCGAGGCGCGCCTCCTGCGCGCGCTGAACGTGGGGGACCGCCTGTACCAGGCGACGCTCACTGCGCTCGCGCTGATGCTGCCACTGCTCCTGCTTGCGCTGGTCGGGCTGCTCGTCGTCAAGGCCTGGCCATCACTCCAGCGCTTCGGCGCCCAGTTTCTCTGGACGTCGGTGTGGGACCCGGTGGCGGGCACGTTCGGCGCGGCGCCGATGATCTTCGGCACCCTCGCCTCGTCTTTTCTCGCGCTGCTGCTTGCCGTGCCACTCGCGCTCGGCGTCGCGATCTTCCTGACGGAATTCGCCCCCAGATGGCTGCGGGCCCCGGTGGCATTCCTGGTCGAGCTCTTGGCGGCGATTCCGAGCGTCGTGTACGGCCTGTGGGGGATCTTCGTGCTCATCCCCTTCCTCCGCGCGTACGTCGTGCCGCCCCTCCGGGCGTTGCTCGGATGGACGCCGTTCCTGAGCGGCGTGTTCTACGGCAACTCGCTTCTCGCCGGCGCGATCATCCTCGCGATCATGATCGTGCCGTACATCGCCGCGGTGTCGCGTGAGGTCCTGCTCGCCGTCCCGGCCACGCAACGCGAGGCGGCGCTCGGCATGGGCGCCACCCGGTGGGAGGCGGTGTGGACCGCCGTGCTGCCGTATGGCCGCGCCGGGATCATCGGCGCCGTCATCCTCGGCCTCGGCCGAGCGCTCGGCGAGACCATGGCGGTGACGATGGTGATCGGCAACCGGCACGACATCGGTGCCTCGGTGCTCGCCCCGGCATACACGATGGCCGCCGCGATCGCCAACGAATTCAGCGAGGCCACCACGAACCTGTACCTCTCGGCACTGTTCGAGGTCGGACTCGTGCTGTTCGTCATCACGGTCGTCGTGAACGCCTTCGCCCGGCTGCTCATCTGGCGCGTGGCGCGCGGCGCCGCCGTGGGGAGCCGGGCGCTGTGAGCGCGCGCCGGCTACGGCGGCGGTTCACGAGCGGCCTGATGACGCTCCTCGTCTGCGCGCTGTGCGGCGTCGCCGTTCTCGCCCTGTTCCTGATCCTCGGCGATCTCGTCGTCAAGGGCGCATCGTCGCTCGATTGGAATTTCTTCGTCAAGAACCCGGTGCCCGCCGGACAGGCCGGCGGCGGCGTCGCGAACGCGATCGTGGGCACGGCCATCATCGTGGGCATCGCCGCCCTGATCGGCCTTCCGGTCGGCATCGGGACCGGCCTGTACCTCGCGGAATACGGCTCCGGACGCCTCGGCTGGACCGTCCGCTTCATCGCCGACGTGATGAACGGCACGCCGTCCATCGTGGTCGGCATCTTCGCGTGGACCTGGCTCGTGAAGCCGATGGGACATTTCTCGGCGCTCGCGGGGAGCGTGGCCCTCGCCGTGCTGATGGTGCCGATGATCGCGCGCACGTCGGAGGAGATGATCCGCCTGGTGCCCCACTCCCTGCGCGAGGCCGCGCTGGCGCTCGGATACCCGCGCTGGCGTACGTCGCTGCGCATCGTCGCGCGCACCGCGTTGGCGGGGATCGTCACGGGCTGCCTCGTCGGCGTGGCGCGCATCGCGGGCGAAACCGCCCCCCTGTTGTTCACCGCCCTCGGCAACCTCAACTTCTCGACGAGCCTGTTGCAGCCGATGCAGGCGCTGTCCCTTCAGATCTTCACCTACGCCACGGGGCCATTCGAAGATTGGCACCGGATGGCGTGGGCGGCGGCGCTCGTGCTCATGGGGCTGGTCCTGCTCCTCTCCCTCGCCGCCCGCTGGGCCATCCGGCAACGCCATGTCGCCCGCTGAGCAGCGCCGCCAGCTCGAGACGGTCCATCTGACCGCCCTGTACGGCCGGCGCCCGGTCGTGAAGGACGTCTCGCTCTTATTCCCGGCGAATACGGTCACCGCGATGATCGGCCCGTCCGGGTGCGGCAAGAGCACCTTCCTGCGCTGCCTGAACCGCATGCACGAGCTGTCCCAAGGCGGTTGGATCACCGGGCGCGTGTTGCTCGACGGGCAGGACATCTACGAACCCGCGGTCGACCCCGTGCAGCTGCGGCGGCGTATCGGCATGGTGTTCCAGAAGCCGACACCGTTCCCCACGATGTCGATCCACGACAACGTCGCCGCCGGGCTTCGGGTGAACGGCAAGAAGAGCCGCGGCGAGACGGATCAGATCGTGGAGCGGGCGCTGCGCCACGCCGCCCTGTGGGACGAGGTCAAGGACCGGCTCCGCTCGAGCGCCCTCGCCCTGTCGGGAGGGCAGCAGCAGCGGCTCTGCATCGCGCGCGCCCTGGCCCCCGAGCCCGAGGTGCTTCTGCTCGACGAGCCGACCGCGTCCCTCGATCCGGGCGGCACGCAACGGATCGAGGAGCTGTGCCACGAGCTCAAGGCGCGCTACACGATCGTGATCGTGACCCACAACCTCCAGCAGGCGGCACGGGTCTCGGACCGAACTGCGTTCTTCTGGCTGGGCCGCCTGGTCGAGTACGGGGACACGGCAGACATGTTTACCAAGCCCAAGGAGAAGTTGACGGAAGATTACCTCACGGGCCGGTTCGGATAGGACGCTGACAGGAGCCCCGCATGGAACGCCATCGTTACGAAGAAGAGCTGCAGGCCTTGAAACAGCGCCTCCTCACCATGGGCGCCCTCGTGGAGGAGCGCGCCCACCGAGCGGTCCGCGCCCTCATCGACCGGCGCCTCGACGAGGCCGAGGCCGTGATCGCCGCGGACCAGGAGGTGAACGACCTTCAGATCGAGATCGACCACCGCTGCGTCACCCTCCTGGCCCTGCAGCAGCCGGCCGCGTCGGACCTTCGGCTCATCACCGCGGCCCTCAAGATCAACGACGACCTCGAGAGGATCGGGGACCAGGCCGTGAACATCGC
>JBGPIJ010000029.1:0-16820 GCA_041484865.1 Gemmatimonadota bacterium | reverse complement strand
TGCGCGCGTCTGCTCCAGCTCGACGCAGTCTTCGTCGCGCTCGCCGCGGGCTGCGCCGTCGTCAATCGCTCGCCCGTCCGGGGCGCGCGTCTCCGGGCCGCCCTGCGGGACGCGTCCCTGCCCGTATATGCCGTTTCGTTCACGCTCATGGGCGCGGGCCTGCGCGTCCAGGCGCTCGCGGAGGCCTGGCCGTGGGTGCTGCTGCTCGTTGGGCTGCGGGTCGTCGCGCTTCGGTACGGCACGCTGTGGGCCGGCCGCGGGCAAGACGTGTCACGCGCTCTTGCGGAGGAGGGGTGGCTGGGACTTATCTCCCAGGCGGGGATCGTGCTGGCTCTCGCGACGACCGTGCGCCGCGCGTTCCCCGGGTGGGGCGTATCGTTCGAGACGCTGGTGGCCACGATGGTCGCGGTTCACGCGCTCGTAGGGCCGGTGGCGTTGCGTCACGCGCTCAGGCGAGCCGGGGAATGGCGGGAGGACCGTCAGGTCGTCCAGGACCCCGGGGAGGAGGACAGCATCGTCGAGCCGTTGAATGCGATGCCGATGCCGTGAGGGCGGTCGGGCAGTCCGCCGGTCTGGCGGTCGGAATCGCAATGACGCTACTGAGCGCCGGACCGGCGGACTGCCTGACCGCCCAGACCATCGTGAGCGACTCGGGCGCCAGCTCGGTCCGCTCCGCGGCGCTCGGGGGCGCCGGGGTCGCGCTCGTGGGAGGCGCGGCTTCGATGTTCGCGAACCCCGCTGGGATCGCCACGATTCGGCGAGCCGCCCTGGACGGCTCCTATGAGCGGCGAACGGGGGGTGGGACGGTGCTCTCGGGAGCGGCCGCGCTGCGCGTCTGGCGTTTTGATTGGGGGGTCGGGACGGCGGTCAACGTGCGGGCGGGTGGTGGAGCGAGCGACGTGCTCGGCCTGTCGGCGCTCGTGTTCCGGTACGGGATGTTCGCCGTCGGGACCGCCCTCAAGTATGTGGAGCAGACGCGGGCCGGCGTGCCATTGCACACCTGGGCGGGCGACGCCGGCGTGACCATCGCGGTGTTCGACATCGCGGCTCTCGGCGCGAGCGTGCAGAATCTGGGCGGCGCCTTCAGCGACGGCACGCGGCTGCGACGCTGGACCCGCGTGGGAGTGACGATGAACTATGTAGACCCGCAGGGGACGTTCCGGTTGCTGACGACGCTCGAAGGCTTGTGGCCGCAGGGTCGGAGCTCGGTCCTCGCCGTGGGCGCGGAGGGAGGCGTCGTGAGATGGGGCGTGGGACTGATCGGTCGCGTGGGGGCGACGGGGCCCGCGCGGCCGGGCAGCGGCTCGCTGACCGTCGGCGCCGGCGTAGAGCTGCGGGAGCTGCACCTCGACTACGCGTATCAAGCGTCCGACGCACCCGGCGGCGGCCGGCATCGGTTCGGGGTACGATGGGCGCATTGACCGAGCGACGGGGGCCGCAATGGGGGCGGCTGCTGAGGCGCCTAGCCGTGTGGGTGCTCGTGGGCGTGCCCACGCTCCTCGTCGCCGCCCTGATCGTGAGCCCCGAGACCCGCTACATCGCGCGCGGCGCCTACGAGGAGGCGAGGATTCTCCTCAAGCGGCGACCCATCAAGGACGTCGTGGCGGACCCGCGGACTCAAGCGCCGCTGCGACAGCGGCTCGCGCTCGTGCTCGCGGCCCGCGCCTACGCGGCAGACTCGCTGCATCTTTCGGCCGGCGACACCTACACGACCTACGCGAAGCTGGGGCGCGACACCCTCGTCCTCGTGTTACAGGCGAGCCCGCGGGACCACCTGCGGGAGTACACGTGGCGCTACCCGATCGTGGGCGTCGTTCCCTACAAGGGATTCTTCGATTTTGACCGGGCGCACCGCGAGGCGGCGGCGCTCGAGGCCAAGGGCCACGACACCTATCTCCGGCCGGCCGCCGCCTTCTCGACCCTCGGCTACTTCAGCGATCCGCTGCTCTCGACCGCGCTCACCCGCGACACGATGGAGCTGGTCGCCACCGTCATTCACGAGCTGACGCACAACACGCTGTACGTCAAGAATCACACGGCGTTCAACGAGAGCTTTGCGAGCTTCGTGGGGTATCGCGGGGCGCAGGCGTTCTTTCGGTCGCGCGGCGACACGGTCGATGCGGCGCGCGCCGCGGCCCGGTGGCGCGATGAGCGCACGCTCGACGTGTTCTACGCCGAGCTGGCACGGCGACTCGATTCAGCCTACGCGGGCCAGCTCCAAGGTGGGGCGCTCGAGCAGGCGCGCGCGACGTTGTTCGGCTGGGCGCACGCTCAGCTCGCCGGCCCGGTCGGCCAGGCGCTCGAAACCTACGACTGGCGCTGGCTCGCCGAGGGGCCGCTCAACAACGCGGTCGTCATCGCCCAGCGCCTCTACCGCATGAACCTCAATCTGTTCGACGAGATCTACCTGCAGAACAACGCCGACATCGTCGAGACGATCCACGCAATCGAGGTCCGGATCTTCACGCAGCCCGATCAGGACCCCTACCGGGCGCTGTACTCAAGGCCGGGACTGCCCGCAGACTGAGAACCGACCGCCGTCAGTTGCCTCTCAGCCTCTCCGCCTCCGCCACCCGCTGCAGAGCGATCGCATAGGCGGCCGTCCGGAGCGTAACGCTCTTCTGCTTCGCGAGGTCGCGGACCCCGACGTAAGCCTTCGTGATCGTCGCCTTGAGCTCGCGATTCACCTGCTCGTGGGTCCAGCGGTATTGCTGGAGGTTCTGGGCCCACTCGTAATAGCTGACCGTCACGCCGCCCGCGTTGGCAAGAAAGTCGGGGATGACGGGGATCCGGCGCTCCTCGAGGATCAGGTCCGCGACGGGGGTGGTCGGGGCGTTCGCCGCTTCGACGACTACCTGGCACTGGATGGAGCGGGCGTTGTGCTCTCGCGTGATCACGCCGCCGAGCGCCGCCGGGATGAGCCAGTCGCAGGGGATGCTCCACAGCTGCTCGTTCGAGATGGACTGTCCCCCGGTCCACGTCGCAACCGGTTTCCCGGCTGCCGAATGCGCGAGGAGCCCCGGAATATCGAGCCCCTGCTCGTTCACGATCCCCCCATCCACGTCGGACACGGCGATCACGCGCGCGCCCGCCTCGGCGACGAGCAGCCGCGCGAGATGTCCGCCCACGTTGCCGAAGCCTTGGATCACGACGCGGCTGCCTTGGAGCGCGACGCCAAAGTCCCGCGCGTATTCCATCATCACGTACATCACGCCCCGGCCCGTCGCCTCCTCGCGGCCGAGCGAGCCGCCGAGCGAGAGCGGCTTGCCGGTGACCGCGGCCGGTGTGTAGCCGTGACGATTCGAGTACTCGTCCAGGATCCACGCCATCACCTGGGCGTTGGTGTTGACGTCGGGGGCGGGGATGTCGCGGTACGGTCCCAACATGATGGAGATGCGCTGTGTGAACCGGCGGGTCAGGCGCTCGAGCTCGAGCCGGGACAGCTTCTTCGGGTCCACGGTCACGCCGCCCTTCGCGCCGCCGAACGGAATGTCCATGAGAGCCGTCTTCCAGGTCATGATCGTGGCGAGGCCGAGCACCTCGTCGTGGTCCGCATCGGGGTGATAGCGGATGCCGCCCTTGCACGGCCCGCGGGCGCCGTTGTGCTGAATGCGGTAGCCCGTGAAGACCTCGATGCGACCGTCATCCATGCGGACCGGCACCTCGACCTGCACCTCGCGAAACGGCGAGCGCAGGATACGCCGCATGTACGTTTCGAGATTGATGAGGTCGGCGGCGCGCTCGAATTGGCTCTCGGTGATGGACTTCCCCGACATCGTGGCGCGCGCGGGCTGGGCCGCGGCGGTCACGGGAGCGCCCTGGGGAGGAGTCAGGCGGAGGCGGGCTGAAGGCGACGGCCCACGAACCGGGCCGCCGGATGTAGGGCTTCGGACAAGGCGTGGGCGGTGTTGGGCATGAGGGCGCGGCGCTGGCCCGCATCGGTGAGGACGCCGATCACGTCCGCGCTGGCGGTCGGGGCTTCGCCCGCGTGCTCGAGCACGAAGACCAGCCCGGCGCCCTGGCCGACCTGCGCCACGAGCCCCGTCCACGCGGGATCGGAAGGCAGGGGACGCAGCCCCACGACGAGCGGGGATGCGGCGGGATCGAAGTCATCCTGGTCGGCGATCTTCGCGTTCAGCCGTTCCGCGAGTCGTTTCCACGCGACGAGCGTGGGCCCCGTGACGATCACCTGTCCGAAGCGCCACCCCAAGTCAGCCGACACTTCCAGGAAGGCCTCGATCAGCGCCTCGTCGCTTGGCGGCACCGGACCCGCGTCGGGGGCGAGGACGACCGCGCCCGTCTGGGCGAACCAGCGCTCGGCGGGGCTCAGGTCTTCGGGCTTCTTGGGGGCGTAGAAGGCATAGCGCCGGGTGGCGAGCACCTCCCGCTCCGCCTGCTCGCGCTGCTCGGCGTGCTCGGCCGTCTGGGTCGCGGCCTCGAACGCGACTTCGGCGGCCTGATAGCGCCCCGCGTCGCGGAGAATACGGCCGCGCAGCTCGAGCGTCTCCGTGTGCGGCTCGAGCGCAAATGCGCGATCGAGCGCGAGCAAGGCGCGATTGCGGTCGCCGAGCCGGTAGGCCGCGTAGCCCAGCTCGTGCCAGGCGAGGCCGAGATCGGGATCGTACTCGAGCGCCCGCTCGAGCGCCGCCAGCGCTTCCGGGTAGCGGCGCAGCTCAATCAGCGCGGCGCCCTGGAGCGTGAAGGGGAACGCGCTCTCTCCGAAGTGGCCGAGCGCGTCCTCGGCAAGCTGGAGCGCATCTTCCGACCGGTCGTGACCGCGAAGCAGCTCGAAGCACTCGGCCCAGCCGGCCTTCAAATCGGGGCTCGTGGCGAGGATGCCGCGATACGATTCCTCCGCATCGGTGATGCGGCCTTCGCGCGCGAGCCAGCGGGCCCGGGCGATGGCTCGCTCGCTCGGCGCATCGGGGAACAATTCGTAGGATGCGGTCGTCCGCATGGCGCGAATATATCCTTCCGCCGGTTGCTGGCTAGCAGCACTCGGGGCGTCTAGATTGTCGCGCCATGACTCCCGAACGCGACACGCTGCTTGCCGAGCTGATGGAATTCCTGAAGATCCCTTCGGTGTCCACACTACCCGCCCACAACGCGGATTGTCGCGCGGCGGCGGAATGGGTCGCGGGCGAGTTGCGTCGTCTCGGTTGCTCTGACGTGCGCTTCCTGGGGAGCGAGACACACCCGGTCGTCTGGGGAGTCGGCCCCGAAGTGCCCGGCGCTCCCATCCTCTTGATCTATGGTCACTACGACGTACAGCCGCCAGACCCGCTCAACGAGTGGGTGAGTCCGCCGTTCACACCTTCGATTCGCAGCGGCTCCCTGTTCGCGCGCGGAGCGGCCGACGACAAGGGACAAGTCTTCTGCCTGCTCAAGGCGATTGCCTCGGGGGGCAATCCGCGCGTGAACTTTCGGTTCCTGATCGAGGGCGAGGAGGAATACGGCAGCCGCGTGCTGTTCGAGCTGCTCGAGCGGGAGCCGGAGCGCACTCGCGCCGACGCGGTCCTGATCGCCGACATGGCCTACGTCGCGCGCGGCTGGCCGGCGGTGTACACGGCTTTGCGCGGTCTCTGCTACGCGGAGATCACGGTACGGACGGCGCGGTCGGACCTGCACTCCGGAGAATTCGGCGGCGCGGCACCGAACGCGCACGAGGAGCTGGCGCGCCTCTTGGGCCGGCTCAAGGGGCCGGACGGCAAGATCAACATCCCCGGGCTCTACGCGACCGTGAAGCGCCCGTCGCGCGCGGAGCTTACCGCGTGGAGAAAGCTGCCGTTCAGCGAAGCCGAGTTCCGGAAGAAGCGGGTGCAGGCGAAGGCGTTGACCGGGTTGAAGCGGTACTCGGTGCTCGAACGCCTCTGGGCGCTGCCCACCTTCGAGATCCACGGGATCAAGGGTGGGTTCACGGGTGAGGGCGCGAAGACGGTGATCCCCGCGGAAGCGACGGCCAAGGTCAGCCTGCGCCTCGTGCCGAATCAGAAGTTGAAAGCGGTAGAGCGCCAGGTCGCCGCGGCGGTCAAGCGGCTGGCTCCGAAGTACGTCAGCGCGACGGTCACGTTCCTGCACGGCGCCGATCCCGCGCAGGTGCGAGTGACCGATCCCGCGTTTCAGCTGCTCGATCAAGCATTCCGAGCCGTGGTGGGGCGGGGGACGGTGCCGGTACGGGCGGGCGGCTCGATCCCCGTCGTATCGGCCTTGGGCCGGAGCGGCGCGCCGGTGATCCTCACGGGGATCGGCCTGCCGGACGACCGGCTCCACGCGCCGAACGAAAAGCTCGAGCTGAAGCAGTTGTGGGACGGGATCGAGGTATTCCGGCGGTTCTACGAGCTGTTCGCAGGGATGAGGAAGTCGGAGTCGTCACGGCGGTAGGCGTTACGGCTGGATCAGCTGCTGACGCCCGTCCCTGTTGAGCAATTTCACCGAGCTGCCCGTTACCCTGGCCGACAGTTGAACGCCGCTCCATTCCTTGCGCTCGGAGTCCCCGGTCAGCAGCAGGCCAGATCCGTCAGCCGAGGTGTCGAGCTTGACCCCAGGTCGACCGTTGGGATCGATTAGACGGAGGAGTACGGTGTTTGGGTACTTCTGACCATCGCGCGCCGTCGCGGCCGGCACGACCACGATCTCCGCGCGCAGCTTTCCCCGATCGTCAACGATTTGGAGCCCTCGACCGCGGAGCACCGGCGCGGTGTCCTGCGCGCTGGCCGGATGGCCCTGCGCCCAGGTGAGCGCGAGGATCACGAGATTGATCAGCGTGACGACGATCGCGAACCGTTGGGTTTTCATCGCATCCTCCTGGAGACCGGTTCAGGGACCCGCGTCTGCCTCAGGCCGCGCCCTTATCGCGCCGCGACCGGACGCGGGCGATGCCGATCAGCAGACAGATGATTCCCGGCCAGAAGGTGAAGAAGGCCAGGATCCCTGGTCCGATCGGGTTGGGATTCGGATCGGGCCACACGCCGAGGGCGGCGGCGGCAATGATGGCGAGCAGGGGTCCGGAGCCAAAGACCAGCAAGCCGAGCCCGACGCGGACCAGGCGGGACTGCCAGTATTCGCCCACTATCGGCGGCCGAGTCTCAGGGCTGGGACTCCTCGACAAAATGTGTGGCCGCG
Source organism: Gemmatimonadota bacterium (assembly GCA_041484865.1). Classification (GTDB taxonomy): domain Bacteria; phylum Gemmatimonadota; class Gemmatimonadetes; order Gemmatimonadales; family GWC2-71-9; genus AG25. The sequence continues at coordinate 9,698 of JBGPIJ010000029.1, read as the reverse complement.
GCCGCTCGAGATCGCGCAGGACTACGAGGCCGCGCTCGTAGTCTTCATCATCCATCACGGCCACGCTGATCGCGGCGGGCGGTAGGCCCCCGCGGTTCTCGTTGCTCACGACAGCGGCGATTCCCTCCGCTTCGAGGGCCAAGCGAAGGCTCTCCGCGAGCGAAATGGTCGCCGTACGGAGGATTTCTCGCATCGGATCAGCGAATCGTGACTATCGCCCTATCAGAATGGCTATGCCGGCCGCGAGGGCGAGGATCGCCATGAGCGTGCCGAGTCCCGAGAAGCTGAGACTGAGCAGCGGTATCAGCCCGTCCAAGATCAGCCAGATGCCCAGCAAGAGCATGCCGAGATTCTTCGTCAAGTTCATTGCCATGTGGAGGCTCCCTGGTTGGTGACAACGTGCGGCGTACACAGCATAGTCTCAAGGGCAATTCTACCGCTCCGACGAGCGGCCGCCACCTTCATCCGGGCCAATGAGGAGTGCTCAGATCGACCTGCCGTCTCGGTGGGACTTGGTCTTCACGATGTATCGGCCATTGGCCGATAGCGACGCGTCGAGGTCATCGGCGAAGGCGGGGCCGCGTTGCACCAGGTGATAGGCCTGCAATGCGAACACGCCGTCCTGGGTGAACGAGACTGTTTCCTCGAACAGCGACGAGTCGGGGAACGAGAAGACCGTGCGGCTTTCGATGCCGCGTCCGCGCGGAACCTGGAGCAGGTCGCCGCTCGCCAGCAGAGCCCCGTTGGCGGTGCGCAGGTCGAGAAACCCGTGCGCCACGCCCTCAGGATAGCGGACCGGGATCCCCGCGGGCTCGACCCGGCGCGGCTGCTGAGCCGACAGGGCCAGCGCCGCCAGGGCCGCGAGCGCCGCCGGGGCCGGCCGAAGCGTCATGTGGTCATGACGGGCGCATCCTCGCCGAGCGCGGTCGCGAGGTCGATCTGGTGCTCCTGCTCCTGCTTCAAGATCTCGCGGATGTGCTCGGCCATCGCAAACTCGCCCAGGCTCTCGCATTGGCGCACGCGGGCTTGGTAGGCGCGGATCGTGTCGGTCTCGTTCTGGAGGTCGAACCGCAGCAGGTCCTCCGGCTTTTCGGACATCTTGACCGGCTTGGACGTGACCGTTGGCTCGCCGCCGAGGTAGTCGATCTGCTTGGAGATGATGAGCGCGTGCGCCAGCTCCTCGCCGGCGTGGATCTCGAGCTCCCGGGCGATCGTCATGTACTTGGCGCCCTTGATGACCTGCGAGTACACGACGTAGGCGATAATGGCCTGGTACTCGCGTGCCAGGTCTTCGTTCAAGAGCTCGATGAGGCGCTCGCGACTGATGCGATCGCCGCTGTCAGGCTTGGCGGCCACGGGGACTCCTTGTCACGGGTATTCGTCGGACCGAGCGGACACAATCGGAATTCTACCCTTGAGAACCGGCAGCGTCAGCCTTGGCGCTTGTCAGGTGGAGACCTTTGGTTGTCTATTGCCGTCGCGCTCATCACGATACTTCACATAGACGGTTCTGCCGGGAGGCAGTGGGCACAACTCCTTCATGCCGAGCTTCAGGGCGATCGACCGCGCCCCCTCGTTGTCGTTATCGATGCTCGCGATGACCCGCTCGAGTTTGGCGGTGTCGAAGGCCCACGCGAGAATGAGTTGGGAGGCGCGCATGGCAAGGCCGCGCAGCTGGGCTTCCTCTCTCATGGCACACACCAGCTCGAAATCGTTCCCGGCTAATGCTCGAGACCTGACGAGCCCTCCGATTCCCACCGTGACCTGGCCTTCGTTGATGGCGAACAGGTGGCTCCCCTCCTGTGGCAGCAGGAGCGGCCCGACCGACTCCCATACGTCATCTTGCTCTTCCAGGGAGCGGAGCAGTTCATAGTGCGAGTCGTCCAGCGGCCGAAGCTCCACAACGCAATTCTACCGTGAAGGCCCAGCGCCGCCAGTTGCGTTGGCGCGCGGCTGGTTCTACTATGTGGGCGTCCACGCCCGACCCACCACTCAACCAAGGAGGTGATCCTTTGTCTAGTCACATAGCCGCGCGCGACCTGGCATGGGCAAGCGATCGCCTGATCGGTAGCTGACCCAGGACCGAATCGCGATCTGCGCCGCAGGCTCTAGCACCGGCAGACGATCGTGCCGGGCTCGCGCAGGCCAATTGACCGCGTCGTCAGGGTGTTCGGCCCGGCGACGCGGTCGTGTTTCCGGCTGCTGCCCCCTGGGCGAGCCCGAGCCGAGGTGTCTGGCTGAGGGTGGCGGGGGAGTCATGGATGCTCGAGACAAAGCGACGGTTGCCCTCGCGCAACCGCGCGAGTGCTTCGTGACCTGAAGTCAGACGGCTGCCCGTTCGTGACCACGGAGGTGAAGAGACTGGAACAACACGCGCGCCACGGCGGCCACATCGCGTACGGCGGTATCAAACGCGAGCTGGTTCGCCTGCGAAGGAGCGTTGAAGCCGCTGATCTTGCGCACGAACTGCAGCGCCGCATCGTGGAGCTCGTGATCGGTGGGCGGATGATCGGGATGGCGCAGGCGTTTGATGTTCCGGCACATGGGACTCTTCCCTGGAAGTAGGGTTGGTGCACGCCGTCTACCGGGACCGCGGCGACGCCGCGGCGCTGAGCCTGATAGACGGCCCTGCTCAATGGTTACGGCTTGGCTGCGCCCTTCTGCGGATCGTCCGCGGGATTGACATAGGTCATCGCAAAGGGGCCCATGGCGCTAACGGTAATGACGGTGGCACCTTTCGCCGCGGCGAAGTGGTGGGCGTTTGCGGGTATGGAACCCGTCGCGCCAACCTTCATCGCCTTGGTCTTCGAGGCATCGAAGGCATCACCCATGCCGACGAGGAATGTCCCCTGCTTGACCTTGACGGTCTCGTCGGTGGGATGGAAATGGGGCGGGATCTTGTATCCGCTCGGCAGGGCCAGCTCCACCGTAAATGGCGCCGCCTTACCCGGGTCCCCGGAGACCACGGCCATCTTCGCGCCCTTGGGGAACACGGCGGGCGCCGGTCCCCAGTGCAGCGCGGTCCGCTTCGGGATTTTGGCGGCTTGCAAGTTCAGCACGGGGGCGGCCAGGAGCAGAAGGCACGCTGGGACGGCGAGGATGCGCATTAGGGCCTCCGAATGAGGATCGTGAAAGAGTTGACACTACTCGGCGGTCGTCGGCTCGATCATCGTGTGAACCTTGACGACACAGAAGCAATTCTAGCGCGAAGAACCGGCGCCGCCAGGTTCATACGCTTGTTACGCAGGCCCTACCGATCGTCGGACCTCTCCCAGTAGTTGCGCATCAATGCGGCGGACCAAGGCGGCAGGCTGATCATGGCGATCGGTGTTGGAAAGAGGATGCCCGGAGCGGGTTCATTAGGTCACGGGTGTTGGTCATCAGGGGAAAAACGGCTGCCGCGGGCCGAAACGCAGGGAGAGGGGCGTGGAGACGACGTCGGAGCGGATCGAATCCACGAACGTCATATCAATGTAGTGACCGTCCTCTGTGCCCACCCACCGGAGCGTATCCGTATCACTCAGCTCGGTGACGAATGTGGCGGAGCCCGCGTTAAGGCTGAAGATGCCCAAATAGAGGACGGGAGCGAGCGTAGAATCGCCTCCTACGGCACGACAGTCTCGGACCTGGGTTAAGCCAACGGCGGACCAGTCATCGGAGCCGCTGAAGGGGAAACTCCGCCTGAACTTCAGCAAGCCCCCGACGAGCGTGACGCTGCAGCTGTTGACGGATCCCACGACCCTTGGGAGCAGCGCGCCGTTGACCGCGGCGAGGGGATAGTCGCCCAAGAGGTCTGCTGGAGCGATGCCCTCGCTGCAGGAGCTTGCGAGCGCAGCCAAAATCAACACGGTCGCGGGCCGGAGCTGGAATCGAGTCATACGTCTTTCAGCTTCAGGCGCTCCTTAGGCGCCTCGCCCGGGTTGCTAGGCTTCATCGCTTCGCGCGACCGATTTAGCCAGAGAGTAAAGGCGATCAGCATGTTGACCGTACCGCTCTCTTTCCACGCTGCCGAATGGAAATACGACATCGTTGATCGAACCCATTCCTCCAAAGAATGAGATCACTTTGCGCGCGGCGGCTCCTGGATCAGCGTCTTTGGAAGCTTCTCGCAATGTCCGAGCCCAATGCTCTGCCCCAGGAGCCTTCGATGAGTCGAGAAAATCTGCAAATGCTCTTAGAGCCGCCAAGAATTCCGTTGGAGTGTCCATAGCAACAGTTGGGCAGCAGGGCCAGTCAGTCGAACGAACCCTCTGGACGGCCCGGCTTCTCAGGCGGCGTCCGATTGCTCCGCTGCACCGGCCGCGTCGTGATCACGAGACCCCGGGTCCGTTCGGAGCGCGATTCGGAACCGACTCTCGCCGTGTGATGCATGTTGAGCAGAACCTGCTGGTCAGCGGCGAATGAGATGCCCAGCAGTATGGCGTCTCGTCCGCCGCCGGACTCCCAGACGGTGCCCTGAATGGGCTCCGGTTCGGTCGCTCGGTATCGGGTCCCGAAGCGGCGCGGCACGCCGACAAATCGGAACTCGAGGAGCTGTTCCTGCGGCTCCGGCTTGATTTGGCGGCGGCGAACCCGGCAGATGGGGAACGCCGAGCGGTAGAGAGACTTGCCGTCGAGACTGACTTCCAGAACCAGGGAGTCGCGGCCGGCGCAGTCACCGAACCAATGCCAGACGACTTCGTCGCGCGCGGACGTCGGGGCCTGCCCAGACAGGGAGACCGGAATCAGGGCGAGCGCGAGCACCGCAACGGGGGAGAGGAGGCGCGTGGACTGTGCCATGAGATCAGGTGGCTCGATTCCCGACGCCGCCTATCGGACCTCCGTTGACGATCCAGAGAGAGCAACCCGTCTCACCATATAGGGGAACGCGGTGATCACCCCTAGCGTAGGGGCTCGCTGCTGCGGACTGCCAAGCAGGACCAGCAGGCGACCGTCGGGGCTGATGGTGTGATTCCAGGCGAACGTCGAGAGGAACGGGCCTTCGACCAGCAGACGAGGACGGCCCGCGTGGAACCCTGCGGTAGTGGAGATGGGCGCCCGGTAGTAGCGGGAGCCGTCCCGGAAAATGAGGCCGTCCCCCTTCGGGGTCCACAGCGGCATCTGCCCCCGCTCCGCTACCGGGTAGATCGCTCCGGTCGGCGGAACCGGTGACACCGCCACCGCGCCATTGACGCCGCCCCAGGCAACCCATCGGCCGTCCGGAGAGAAACTCGCCGCGAAACCGCGCGCCGGTATCCGGATCCGCGTGGTGTCAGTTCCCAGTGAGCGGATGTACAGATCTCCGGTACGCCAATCGGAGTACACGAACGACCGTCCGTCGGGAGACACGGTCATGTATGAAGCGCCGGTGAGGTGGACGTTCCTCCACTTGCCGGTCTCCAGCGACTGTATGCGCGCGCCGTAGTTCAGGAATTGCACTGGATCCCAGAGGCCGATCATCAGCTCCCGCCCCGAAGGGAGCCACGAGGCCGGAAACGCGCGATAGTTGCCCTCCACGTCTACCTGCTGCCGCACGCCGGTGGCGAGGTCCATCAGCAGTACTTCCCAGCCGCCCACGGGGTTCCGAACCTGCGCGGCGAGCCGCTTTCCGTCGGGCGAGATCCGGGGCTGGGTGTAAGGTCCCCGCGGGAAGGGGAGCGTGTCGATCCTGCCGTCGGGTGTGACGAACGCCATGTTCACGTAGAACTGACTGCCGCCCGGGACATACACGAGCGTTCCGTCGCGAGAGATCGCGAACTCCGCGTAACCGAATCCCGCTTCCATGCGCACACCGGTGAGCAGCGGTACGGGCTCGCCCAGCACTTTGCGGCGGGTCCCGTCGAACGGCATGGCCGTGAGGATCCCGTCGCCGCTGCCGTAGACGAGGTACCCAGACGGAAGCCAATGGGGGCTCGCTCCAAAGAGCAAATCGGCTTGCCGGACCGAATCGAGCGGCAGCACGCCGCGCCGTGTGATGGCGAGCTCGGTGCCGTCCACTATCGACAGTAACGCCAACTGGCCCGAGCTGAGCTGCCCCACCGCCCACCGACCGCCTGGGAGCACGTCGGGCGTACCGAACTGGGTGGCGAGATGCACCGTAGAGTCGGCCATCGCCCCGGAGGCCGAGATCCAGTGCAGGTCGAAGCCTTCGTTCTCGAGCACGAGAATCCGGTCCGCGGAGGCCCAGGTGGCTCCCGTAATGCGATCCACCTCGACGAGCGTCACCGGGCTTCCGCCAGCGGCCGAGACCTTCCGCAAGAGATTTCCGGAGAAGAACCCGATCCAGGCACCGTCCGGCGAGTAGAACGGGTGATATGCCCCCTCGGTCCCCGGCAAAGCCATCACCGAATCGCCGTCCAGAGGGCGGACTGCGAGGACGGTCGTGTTCCCACGTGGGGTCACGTAGGCAAGATGCTCCCCGGTAGGGGACAGGGCGATCGCCCTCTGTCCCGACGCCGGGCTGGGTCCCGCAAGCGCCACCGGCGCGTTATCCGGGAGGACGATGTTCCAGCGCCGGATCTCGGAGGGGGAGCGGGTGGCGGGAGTCCTGAAGAAGCTAAAGAGCAAACCCACGATCAGGCCGGCTGCCACACCGAGGGCGACCCTCCAGGGAATGCGGGTCGGTCGTGGCCGGCGCCGCCACGGAGCCTTCGGGCCGGCAGTCAAGGCGGCCGCAAAGTCCGCCGCGGTCGAAAAGCGGTCGGCGGGCAACCGCTCCAATGCGCGATGGATCGCAGCGGCCACAACGTCGGGCACGCTAGGGCGCCGCTTGGTCAGCGGTTCGGCTTCGCCGGTCATCACTGCCGCGATTACCGCCTGAGCGTTGCGACCAGTGAATGGCGGCTCTCCCGCCAGCATCTCGTAGGCGACGCAACCGAGGGCATAGATGTCGCTCCGGGCGTCGAGCCGCGGTTCTCCTGCCACCTGCTCGGGACTCATGTAGCTCGGAGTGCCAACCGAGATCCCGGTCTGGGTCAGTCGGTCCCCGCCAGCCGCGCTGACCGCGAGCGCGATACCGAAATCAGCCAACAACGGTTGGTGGTCGTGCAGCAGGATGTTTTCCGGTTTGATGTCCCGGTGCAGGATCCCTTGGCGATGGGCGTAGTCGAGAGCGCCCGCGACCGCACGGGTGATGGAGACGGCTTCGTCGACCGGAAGCTGTTGCTCTCGCTTCAGGCGGTCTCGGAGGGACTCCCCCTCGACCAGGGGCATGACGTAGAAGAGGAGTTCCCCGGCGGCACCCGAGTCGTAGAGGGGCAAGATGTGCGGATGTTGCATCTGCGCGGTGACATGAATCTCCCGCAGAAATCGATCGGCGCCGACCATGGCGGACAGCTCCGGGCGCAGCACCTTCACCGCCACCCGGCGGTCGTGCTTCAAGTCGGTGGCCAGGAAGACGAGCGCCATGCCGCCTTCCCCGAGCTGGCGCTCGAGCCTATAGCGATCCGAGAGGTCCGACTGCAGTCGCTGGAAGATGCTGGTCACTGTTCCGGGCGGGTATTCCTCATGAGCCGTTCGGGCGACGCACCCACGCGGCGTGCGCGCCGGGCGATTCGTCACGCGGCGCAGCATTGTAGGCAGCGGATTGACCAGGCGGAATGCTCAGAAACCGCCAGGACGCGCCTCGCAGCGAGCGCACCGCGTACACGACTTGGCCAACATGATAGCTCACGTGGGCCAAAGAACGGAGCAGTGCCTCATCCACTCGCAGCCCCTGCCCCCGAATCGTGATGGTGCGACTCAGCTGGCTGTCGTCCAGTGCGACCAGTGTTCGAAGCAGCGCGCTCCACCCCTGCTCCCAATGGACCAGGAGTTCGGCTTGAGTGAGCACCCGCGGCTCGAATTCCTCCTCGCGGCGGCGCCGGGGCTTCTCGCCGTCGCTGGTGAGGAAGTCGGTAAACCGCGAGCACAAGTTGGCAGCCACGTGCCAGCAAATGGTGGCGATGGAGTTGCCGCTTCCCGGGGCGGTGGCGACAAGCTGCTCGTCGCTCAACTGGCTCAGGGCGCCTTCCGCAAGCGCCTTGTATCGCTTGAACTCACCCGTGACCGAGCCGACGATCGACGCCATTGCATGCGCTCCGGTACGGCACTTCAACGCCCCAGTGCGCCACGTATGCGGGCTAGGTGGTGCCAACTGTGGCGTAGCGCGTGATCCTCGACGACAAACTGCGCGGTGACCGGGGCATGGAAGCTCAGCGAGAAGGGTGCCGCCCGGTCCAACTCGGCATCGCTGAACGCGCGTACGGCGACGGCCGCCTGGCGACTGTTCCGGCGCAAGAGGTCGAGCGCGGCGGCTTTCGTTACCCCGGCCTGGTCGCTGGCATGTTTGGCATTCATCTCGGCGACAACCTCCCATGTGACGTCCGTAACGGCCTTGCCGCTGGCGATCGCTCGCGCGAGATCCATCTCAATAGGGTAGACGCTTGCAACATGGTGCACGATGACGCCGACCGAACGGCGGTCCCGCCCACTACTCGACATCGGTGTACGCCAGTCCGTTTCCGAGAGCCCCTCAGCAAAGGCAGCCAAGCCGGCAGCCCCTTCCTCGATGCGATCAGCCAGTGATTCAGCGCGACGGCCCATGGAGGCCTCCAATTCAGTGAGTAGCGGTTTGCGGGACGGCTAGCACACTCCTCGGAAAGCTGCGCGACTCGGGCAGCGCCTAACGGCTCGTGCCTAAGCTGGGGCGCACAGCTTCAGTGATCACAAGCAATTCTACGGCAGAGAAACGGCGCCGCCAGCTTCAGGCGCTTGTTATGCGGCCGTCCACCGCGAAAGAGAGATGACAAACGCTACCGTTGCTGCGTCGCCTGGCGTTCGTGGAGGAGCATCCACGACGTGCCGAATTTGTCCCTGAGCATTGCAAAGCGAGACGCGAAAAAGGTCTCCTCCATCTTCATGAAGATCTGGCCACCGTCGGAGAGCAGGGCGTAGAGGCGTTCCGCCTCCTCGGCGCTGTCGACAGTGAGGGTAAGATAGGCGCTGCGCATGGGCTCGAATCGGTCCGGTGGATGTCGGCTCTCATGAGCACCGTCTTTCCAATCTCAATGCGGGCGTGAAGGATGGCGTTCCTCCAGTTCGGCGGCACGTTGGCCGGATTCGGCTGTTGGCCGTGGGTCGTCATCATCGTGATCTTGCCGCCGAGGTGCTGCTCGTAGAAGCGGCACGCTTGCTCGCACTTGCCCCCGTAGTTGAGATAGATGTCGAGTCTCATCGGGTCGCCTCCACCTTCACGCGCTTGTTAGGCGGCAGCCTGGCGTGCCGCAGCCCTAATCCTCCTCGGGAACGATCACCCAGAGGAGGATATAGACGAGTATGCCGGGAAATGCGGCTGAAACGATGGAGGCGACAACGTACAGCACCCGCGTCAAGGTGGGGTCGAGATCGAAGTACTTCGCGAGCCCAGCGACGACGCCAGCGATCATGCGGTCCGACCGTGAGCGCCGCAGTGGGGCCTTAAGACTCGGCACGGTAGCCTCCCCGGGGATCATGCTGCCACCTAACGGACCGCACCTAGTTGGGATGAAGCGGCTGGCCATCCACGACACGTGGTGGCAGAATCGCCCCACAACCTTGAACGCGGTCGTACAGCCGCAAAGGGACGGGAGGCCAGCCGCACATGGACAATATCGGACTCGATCTGCACAAGCGCGAGAGCCAGCTCTGCATCACGGAGGCGGGGGAGATCATCGAATACCGGATCCACACCAGCCGGGAAC
>JBGPIJ010000028.1:0-16996 GCA_041484865.1 Gemmatimonadota bacterium | reverse complement strand
GGGCGGCAGATCCTTGATGAACAAGACCGGCAAGCCCTCCGGCGTGACCTGGTTCACCGGCCCGAGCGTGAGCCCCATCCCGTGCGTGAAGGTGAGTCGCTCGTTGATGAACGTCCGCGTCGGGAGCGACGCCGCGTTCAGTTCGCGCGGCGAAAGGAGCACCTGACGGTACTGCCCGTCGATCCAGTAGCGGTCGTCGTCCGCCGAGACGAAGTCGTAGTAGGTACGGATCTCCTGCAGCTGCCCGAACGTCTGAAGCAGCGGGTCGCGGTCCCACAGCCGGACGTTGTCGATGGTGGGCCGGTTGGCCCGGATGTCCCGCTCGGTGAGCTGGGCCTCGCCGGTGAGGTCGCGCGTCACGACGCTGTCCAACCCCCACGCCCGCCGCGTCGCCGCGATGTGGGAGGCGAGCTGCGGCGTTTCCTTCACCAACTCGTTCGGCGCCACGACCAGTCTCTGGACCATCGCCGGGTAGAGGCCGATGCCGAGCAGCGAGACACCGGCGTAGAGCCCGACCGCGAGCAGGGTATTGCGGGCCAGACGGTGGCTGCGGGCTCCCGAGAGGACGAGGGCTCCGCCCGCCACGGCCGCAATTGCCGCGAGGCGCAGGCCCGTGAGCTGGGCGTGGAGGTCGGCGTAGCTCGCCCCCACGAGCGGCCCGGTGGTGGAGTACAGCAGCCCCGGAAGCCGCACGAAGTACGCCCGCAACGCGACCAGGAAGAAGAGCGCGGCGATCAACACCGCGAGGTGCAGGTGGGCCGACGGCTCCACCGTGACCTGCCGGCGGAACACGACGATGTCTCGGCGCAGCACGTACAGCAAGACGGTCGCGAGCAGCGCGAGCGTCGTGAGGGCTAGCCCGAGACCGATGGCGTCCGCGAGCACCGGCACGGTGAACACGTAGTAGCCCACGTCGCGGCCGAATACTGGATCAGTCACGCCGAACGGCGTCCGGTGCAGGAACTGCAGCACGCCCAGCCAGCCGTCCGCGGCACCCAGGCCGAACAGCAGCGACAGCAAGAGCGCCGCCGGCAGCGCCAGGCGGCGCAGCAGTCCGGTGATGTCCACGCCGGCCGACTCGGAGTTCATCCGGACCACCAGCGGATTCGGAACGAGGCCGCGCTGGGCCATCCGCAAGTTCGTGTAAAGGACAGCGAACACGACGCCACCCACCCCCACGCCGAGTAGCGCCTCAGCCGCGAGCCGAGTCGTGAACACGCGCTCGTAACCCAGGGCCTGGAACCACATCCATTCGGCGGCGAGCTGGACCAGATTGGAGAAGAGCAGCAGCAGGGCGAATAGGAAGAACAGCGCGACGAGGCCAAGGCGCCGCCGTCGGCGAGGCGGCAGACGGACGACGCTTCGTGGAGCGGTCATAAGGGTAACCTAGCACAGAGGCATGGCTTTGCGTTGGCGCGGGGCTGCGGTGGCCGCCGCGCCAACATCCGGCCCGCCGTGGGGCTGCGCGAGCCTGAAACCCCAGCGCGCAGCTCTACGCGTAGATCAGCTTGTCCTCAACCTTTCGGACGCCCGGGGTGGCCCACGCCGCCCGCACCACCTAACCCCGTTCGGCCCACGAGTGGATCGTGCCACGGAGCGTGACGCTGCTACCGTCCACCGTGTCAACCGTGATTCGCTGCGCATCAGCCTCTGCACTCCGCGTAAGCGCTGCCTTGATGTGTTGCTTCACGTCAACCGAGCTCGCCGGTGAAGGGGAGACCAGGATCAGATCGCTGAGTCCTTTGACCCCGGCGAGGTAGCGAACCGCCCCCTCGGCCCCGGAACGTTGATACTCCCAATCGACTGATCCCTCGAGGGTGACCCACCCGTCACGCACCGAGGCCTTGATCTGACCGGCGGGGACCTCAACGTCCCAGCGCAGCGCATCGGCCACGGCCTTCGCGAGGTCAGCGTCGCTCCGCGCGTGCATGTCGGGCAGCGACACGTCGATGTGTTCCACGACGGACCGGACACCATTCACGCGCTCGGCGTCATGGTTCGCCGCGAACTTCGCGGCGTAGGTCGGGACGGATCCGGTCAACGTCACAACCCCGTCTTTCGCCGAGACGGCGATTGCTTTCTCGCCCACCCTCGGATCAAACGCCAATTCCTCCCTCACGTCCCGCTCAAGCTGTGCATCGCTTTTCAACTGCCACATACGCCAACTCCTTTCGGCAGGCCTTTACGCCTGCACCGGAGATACCCGAGATCATCATGAAGGCGAAACCAGATGAAGGCGAAACCAACGGTGATCCTGGGCCGGCACGTTCCGGTATCCATGTCGGTACCTTCACCCCAACCAATAATCACTCGGCGGGGATGAAAACGACCTTAACCCAGGATGAGACCTGCAGAGCCGGGTTGTTTGCTTGGCCCCACCTAGCCAGTCTTAAATAGTCCGATTTGCATGCGAGATCTCTTCAGCAGGAATCCCGATGTGAGGAACCCAATGAAGCAGCTCAAGATGTACGGACCTACTCTCCTCATTGTCTCGTTCGCCGGCCTGCTTTCGGCCTACGTCTCGGTCGGCAGCCTCGGACCGCCGCCGTCCCCCTTTGCGCCATCACTGGGTCGGGCGCGGACCTTTGCGGTCCTCGGCGGTTCCACGGTAACCAATACCGGCGCGACGAGGATCACCGGAGATCTGGGTGTCTCCAGCCCGGGTGTCTCGGTCACCGGCTTTCCGCCGGGCACGATCACCGGAGGAGCGCAACACGTCGGTGATGCGGTCGCGAACGAGGCTCAGCGTGATGCCCAGACTGCGTACGCTGCGCTCGCAGGCAACGCGTGCGCGACCCCCCTCACCGGTCAGGACCTAGGGGGCAAGACGCTCGCGCCCGGCGTCTATTGCTTCACGTCATCGGCTCAGTTGACGGGACGGCTCGTGCTTGACGCCCGAGGCAGCTCCAATGCGACCTTCATTTTCCAGATCGCGAGCACACTCAATACCGCGACCAACTCATCGATCGTCATGAGCAAGGGTGCTCGAGCGGGCAACGTGTTCTGGCAGGTCGGCAGCGCCGCGACGCTCGGTACCGGCACGGCGTTCGCTGGCAATATTCTCGCGTATTCGAGTATCACCATGACGACCGGCGCCAGCCTGTCCGGGCGCGCGCTGGCGCGAGCGGCGGTGACGCTCGATGCCAACAACGTGCGCGTGCCGCAGTGAGGAGCATGCGGCGGCGGGCCTCGTGAGTCACGACATCGATGCCCAGAACTCAGCGTGATTGCTACTGGGTGTCATAACTGGGCCTTCTAACGGTTCGCATGGGGTTGACACCCCCGTCTCACCTCACGACTTCCGTTGTGAGCTTTGTTGTGAGTCCTTCCTCGTTCTTCCAGCCCCCGGCTTCCCTTACATCACGCACCGGATAACCCTTGCGTTCGGTGGCCCGGAGGGGCTGGAGCAGCGGAAGCGGCGCCGGATCAGGCAGATACGAAGGAAACATGAAGAAAACCCAGGGTGAACGGACGCCGATTCCCGTGCGCCGGGCGGCGATGGCGATCGGCGCAATCCTCCTCGCAGCGTTCGCCGCCTGGTCAGCCGATCTGCATCGCTACGTCGTCCGGGCGGTTGAGTTGAGCGGGCCTCTAATGACTCGCGACCCCGTGGGCGGGGCGCTGCTGTTCGTCGGTCTCGCGGCGTTGTCGGCGGTGCTGGTCTTCTTCTCAGGGATGCTGCTGGTGCCGTTCGGGGTTCACATGTGGGGAGAGGCCGGTTGCCTCCTGCTGCTGTGGAGCGGCTGGTTGCTGGGCGGCATCCTGACGTATGCGATTGGCCGCCGGCTCGGCTGGCCGATCGTCCGCTGGGTGCTCTCCCGCCGCCTCGCGGCTGAATATGAGGCGCGGATACCGGAATCGCGTTCCTTCTGGCCGGTCCTCCTGGCTCAGCTGGCGCTCCCGTCGGAGGCCGTGGGCTACATCTGCGGGATGCTCAAAGTCCCGCCCGTCACGTACGTCGCGGCGCTCGCTGTCGCGGAGCTTCCCTACGCGCTGGGCACGGTCCTTCTCGGGACCGCGTTCTTGCGCGGGAAGTATCTGGTTCTCCTTTCGGTGGCGCTGGCGGGTCTCCTGGTGCTCGGCTGGGTGTGGTGGCGGCAACGGAAGTCACGCGACGCGCTCCGCCTTCACGATGGTTGACAGGATCCCGGTGTCCGCGGAAGACGATGTCGCAACTCCCCGAGCATATCCGTTCTACTTGCCGAGCCGCTCAGGCAAATCGGTCAACGTCGCCTTCCCATTGCGATACGAGATGAGGAACACGCGATCAAAGACACGCTTCTTCCACGGGGGCGGCTGCGGCGTCACCCCTAATGCCGCCGCCAATTCAGGAATCACCTCGTGGTTCCAGCAGATGAGCACGGTTTTACCCGCGTACGCAGGAGTCGTGAGGATCAGCTTCGCCAGCGCCGCGTAGTCTTTGCCGAGAAAAGGCGTTTGCACCTCGAGCTTCATCGCTCTCGCCGTCGGCGCGATCGTCTCCTGGGTGCGCTGGCCATCGTCATGCTTGGTCGTTTGGGTCGCGAACACCGCGACCGGCGGGCCGAACTTCGTCATCGCCGGATCGGTCGTCAGGAACGCGACCAGCTGGGCGGCGCGCTCCCGCCCGGCACGGGAGAGATGCGGATTTGCCGCATCAGCGGGCTTTTCGGCGTGGCGAATGAGAATGACTTGCGCCGGTCTGGACGCCACCTGCAGCTGCGCGAAGAGCGCGACGATCGCTGCCAACAGATTCATGTGAGCCTCGCCTGTTACAGGGAACCCGTAGCATTCCTACGCTCAAGACCTTTTACGAGCGACGCATCGTCGCGGAGGCCGAAGCAGGTGGCGCTCGCGGTTGGTAACATGCCCGACGCTTCGGCGGGGTCGCAAGTGTCTCTAGGCACCTCCTCAGCTCGCCCGCGTCCGGGCGCTGGATTTCTCCCAGTTGATGAACAGGAACCCGCCCGGCGCCTCGAACTTCGGCTCGCCCGGTCCGGGGAGGACTTGCAGCTGCAGCTCGTCGATCTTGTTCTTGGAGCAATCCCAGCAGGCGAGCGCGAAGTCTCCCTCTCGCCGGGTGCGTGACAACAGCATCACGTGCACCATGGCGTTGTCGGTCACCAGCGTGCCGTTTCTGGAGAGGTGCCCGACCGCCCACAGCGCCACGGCGCTGTTGATCGTGGGGACGAGGGGCGTGTGGACGCCGGTGTTGCCGTGGTAGTAGAGCCCCATGATCACGCCGCCGAACCGCGGGTGGTGGGGCACGTCCTTCGTCTGCACGCGGTCCAGCACAAGCTTCCAGCGGGCGCCATCCTGGGCAGCGAACTCGGCGACGCCGTCCACCGAGTCGCGCACGCTTCCTTTATCCCAGGCGGTGAGGGTGAAGGTGCCGGAAATCGGCGCGACGTTGTTCGAGTACGGACCGTTCCGCGCCTGCGACTCGAGGCCTTCGTGCTCGTCCCCGAATTGCTGGAGGATCGGTGCGGCGCTGTCGGCGAAGGGGAACGGGCCGGGGAGAATCTGAATGACCGGGCCACCGCCCGTTACCCGGATCCACTGCGCCGCAGCGGGGCTGGGGTGCAACTCGGTCGGAGCCGGAGGGTCTTGGCTCCCATATCCGCCGGAACTCCTCGCGCCCGTCACCGTGAGGGGCGCTTCCATACCAAGCTTCTTGTGCGAGTCCTCCCCGACCGGGCAATACACCTCATAGCGCCCCGGTGAGAGGCTGAGTGTGAGCGTGTCGCTCGCGCCGGGCTGAATGAGTGCGGTCTCCTTTTCGACACCCCGGCCCTCGACCTCGAAGGCGTGCGGGATACTGCCGGCGTTCGTGATCGCGAACCGGACGGTCCCCGCCCCAACCGCAGATTGCGACAGCTCCACCTTCCACTCCGATAGACGGACACTGACTAGGGACGAGACGTCGCGATGACGCTGCGGCACGGGGCCGAACAGCGCCGCAGCGAGCAGGAGGGCCGCGACTGGGGTCGGACTCCTGAGTTTGCTCGAGTTGGGACTCATGGTGCTCTCCTCTTCTATAGGGGGTGTGACATGCAAGCCTTCCACCGCCCTAGACTCTCCGGACCTCGCTCTTATTCCCGCGGGAATTTCCCGAGGCCACACGGAGTCTCCTTCTTGATGACTCGATTGACAGCGGCATGCCCGACATCAGAATTCCTCAACGCCACCGACCGTCCGAGGCGCCTGCTCCATCTCCTGGCGTCTACGGCAGAGGAACCCTTGAGACCGGCCGAGCTCGCGCGCTTCGAAGCACTGGTGCTACCGCACCTGGACGCCGCCTACACGCTGGCGCGCTACCTCCTGCGCAACGAGCACGACGCTCAGGACGTGGCGCAGGAGGCCTATCTGCGCGCGCTCAAGTACTTCGATGGGTTCAGGGGCGGGGACGCGCGCGCGTGGCTGATGGCCATCGTGCGCAACACGTGCCACACCTGGTATCGCCACCGGAGCGCGGACTCGCGCGCCGTCGAATTCGACGAGGAGCTCCACAGCGAGGCGGTCGGCGATGAGCATCCGGAGGCTGCGCTGCTCCGGGCAGCGGACCGCGAGGCAGTGCGCCGGGCGGTGGACGCGCTGCCGCTCGAGTTCCGGGAGGTGATTATTCTGCGCGAGCTACAAGGATTCTCCTACCAGGAGATCGCGGAGATCGCCGCGATCCCCGTCGGCACCGTGATGTCGCGGCTTTCCCGGGCGCGCCAACGACTCGAGCGGGCCCTGGGCAGTGCGGCACAGGAGCAGAGCTGACATGACCTGCAAGGACTTCGAGGCGCAGCTCGGCGCCTACATCGACGAGGAGCTGCCGGCGGAGGCGGCTCGCGATATGGCGGCGCATCTGGGCGGGTGCGCGGCGTGCGCGCGGGCGCACGAGCGGCAACTGGCGCTGCGCGCGGCGATCCAGGAGCAGGTGCCCGCGTTCCGGGCGCCGGACCGCTTGCGGGCGAGCATCCGTCACGCGATTCGGGCCGAAGCCGGCTTCGCTGTCGCCCGGCGCCTGCCCCAGTGGCGTTGGCTCGCTGCCGCGGCCCTGCTCGTCGGCGTCGTCGCCGGGACGTGGAGGCTCGCCACGACGCGGGCCACAACAGAGGTGCTCACCGAAGAGGTGCTCGCCAGTCACGTCCGCTCGCTAATGGGAAGTCATCTCATGGACGTCGCGTCTTCGGACCAG
The DNA here is from genome assembly GCA_041484865.1 of Gemmatimonadota bacterium. Taxonomy (GTDB): domain Bacteria; phylum Gemmatimonadota; class Gemmatimonadetes; order Gemmatimonadales; family GWC2-71-9; genus AG25. The sequence goes on along the minus strand of JBGPIJ010000028.1, from coordinate 9,831 downwards.
CACACCGTCAAGCCCTGGTTCAACGGGAAGCTCGACTATTCGCCCTCCGTGTACGACTTGGCCGGGCAAGGCTACCCACTCGTTGGCGGCCGTCTCGACTACGTCGCCAACCGGGCCGTTGCCGCACTCGTGTACGGACGACGCCAGCACGTGATCAGCGTGTTCCTCTGGCCCACAGAACGCGGGCCGACCGGCGGGCCACCCGCGGTCACGCGGCAGGGCTACCATATGCTGCACTGGACGGCGCCCGACTACGCCTATTGGGTGGTGTCGGACCTAGGCACAGCCGACCTGCGCGAATTCTCGCTGCGGTTACAGGAAGCGGACTCGGCCGCGCGCGTACCCCAGGGGCCGGCCCCGGTCCCTGCTATCCCACCGAGATGATAGACCCTCGCCGGGCAAGATGGGCGAGCGGAGCCCCGACCACGAGACCGACCACGTAGCCGTAGGGGAGGAAGGCGGCACATAAGGCGACAAGCGCCGCGATGAAGAAGTCCGAGCGATCGCCCGCGAGGTCGCGCACCAGCACGATCAGCGCGAGGCCTTCGAACAGGAGCAGCACGCCCAGCATCGGAAGCGGGAACACGTTGACGACCTGTGCGAACCCGCTACTGAAGAACAGCCCCAGTGCCATGAACAGGGCGCCATAGATAATGACGGAACCTCCCGTGCGCCCGCCGAAGGCGTAGTGGCCCGCGAATCCGCCGGAGCCGTGGCACACGGGCACTCCGCTCAGGAAGGGACTCGCGAGGTTCATCGCCGCGTAGGTGTAGCCAATCTTGCGCACCGGGAGCCGGACTCCCGGAAACAAGTCCTTGGCGATCTGCTCCGTCGCCAGGATGGAGTTGCCGAGCGAGAGGGGCAGCTGCGGCAGCGCGAGCACGACGAAGCCCGTCATCACGTCCGCGAGCGTCGGGACGTGGAGCCGGGGCAGGTCGAAACCCGCGCTCCGGACGACCTCGGCAACCGGCAACTTGAACGCAACCGCGTAGGCCACGCCCAGCGCGACGACCGGCAGCGCCGCCGGGATCCGCCGGTTCCGGATGAGCGCGATCACGATCACAAAGGCGACAGCGGCGAAGGCGTACCCCAGGGCCCCGTCGGCCCCGACGTACTCTCGGAGCGCGAGCGACGCGAGTTGGATGCCGAGCCCCAGTTGGATTCCGCGCACGACGCTTTTCGGGATCGCCCAGGCAAGCCAGTCAATCAGCCCGAAGGCCGTGATGAGCAGCATCGCGAGGCCGATCGCGAGGCCCGCGCCGTAAATCGTGTCGGCGGCGATGTGCTGGGTGATGACGAGCGCGGCGATCGCCTTGAGCGGCTGGACGGGCATCGGGAGGCGGTACACGAACCCGGTGAGGAGCTGCATCACGCCGTAGGTGATGAGGACGCTCGCGCTGTCGAGACGGGCAGCGAGGACCATACCCACGATGAGGGGCAGGTCGGTGCCGAGGTCGCCAAAGGCTCCGGCGAGTTCGTTGCGGTCGAATCGCAGCGGGCGGCTGCCCGTTCCCGAGGTCGCCCCGGGCGCGAGGGAAGTGTCCATATAGAGAGGAACCTTAGGCCAGGTTCATCTTCTCGAGTAGCGCCTGGTATCGCGGATGCGAGTGCAGCGACGTGAACAGGAACGAGCCCTTGATCCCGTACACGGCACCGGCGTGCTCCGCAAAGGCGCGCTCGAGCAGGTCCAAGGCCCGCTCGTGATCGCCGAGACCCGTGAGTACAAAGGCCAGGTGGTACGGTGAGACGTACGCATGCCGCGCGCGGTCTTCCAGTTGTTGCAGCACCTCTCGCGCCTGGTCGGTGCGGCCTGCCAGCGCATACGCCTGTCCGAGCTGCGCCAGCCACTGCGTATTGCCGGGGGCAACGGACACGGCGCGCTTCAGCTCGGCCAAACCCTCGTCAGCCTTCCCCTGCTTCACGTAAGCCCAGCCGAGCGTCGCACGCGCGCGGGCATCCACAGGATCGGACTCCAGGGCATGCGCGGCCCCGCGTGCTGCCTCCGCGTAGCGCCCAGCGCGGATCAGCGTCGTGGCGACGTCCGTGCGGTGTGCCAGCGGGTCGAGCTCCTGCGCCCGTTGCTGCAGCGCCAGCGCCTCGTCGTAGCGCCCCAGGGCCGAGCACATGCGCCCGTACAAGTCATGGGCATCCGCGCTGCTGGGGCTCAGCTCGAGCGCGCGCTTGAACTCCCGCTCGGCCTCCCCCCAATCGAAGTCCCAGAGGGTCTTGAGGAACGCCTCGGTACAGTGCGCTTCGCCTAGTCCGGGATCGAGCCGGAGCGCGTGCGCCACCGCTTCGCGGGCGCGGCGATGGGCGACGTCCGGCGCCATCGCGCCGGTCTCCCCCATCTCGGCGTAAGCCATCGCCAAGCTGGCGTACGCCAGCGCGTACCCCGCGTCCCTGGCGATCGCTTGCTGGAAGTGGTCGATCGCGCGCTGCATTCCTTCCGGCGTGTATCTCACCAGCCAGTGGCGGCCTTGCAGGTAGAGCTGGTAGGCCTGGAGGTCGCTGGTGGGCTCTCTCCGAATGCGGGTTTGCTCGTCGACCGATAGCTCCGCCTTGAGCGCCGCCGCGATGTGCAAGGCCACGTCCGTCTGAATCGCGAAGACGTCGGTCAGCTGGCGGTCGTACGTCTCCCCCCAGAGGTGTTGGCCCGTTTCCGCGTCAATGAGCTGCGCCACGATCCGCACCCGATCGCCGGCGCGGCGCACGCTTCCCTCGAGCAGCGTCGCGACCTCGAGTGTCGCGCCGATCTCCTTCAGGCTCCGCTCCCGCTGCTTGAACGGCATCACCGAGTTGCGGGAGATTACCTTGAGGGCACGGATCTTCGACAGATGGGCGATGACGTCTTCGGTAATCCCGTCGGCGAAGTACTCGTTCTCCGGGTCCGCGGTCAGATTCAGGAACGGCAGGACCGCGACGGACGGCTGCCGGGGGCGGGCCGGTGCGGTGAGCGCCTTGGCGAAGGCGAGGGCGGATGCAAACCGGTCGGCGGGGGCCTTGGCGAGCGCCTTCGTGAGCGCCTGCTCGACACCGACCGGGACCGCGGCCCGAAGCCGTCGCACCCCGGGCACCGGATCGACCATCCGCTTGGCGATCAATGCCTGCGCGGTCGCCCCCGTGTACGGCGGTTCCCCCGCTAGCATCTCGTCCAAGACGCAGGCGAGGCTGTACACGTCGCTGCGAGCATCCAGCACCCGCTCGCCCGCGGACTGCTCCGGGCTCATGTACGCCGGCGTCCCCACCGCGAGCCCAGTCTGGGTGAACCGCTCGTCCGCCGCGGCGCTCACCGCCAGGGCGATCCCGAAGTCCGCGACCATTGCCTCGCCTTCGTAGAGCAGGATGTTCTCCGGCTTCACGTCCCGATGGATCACGTTCTGCGCGTGCGCGTGGCCCAGGGCGGAAGCGACGTCCCGCGTGATGCCGATGGCGTCCTCGATCGAGAGCTGTCTCTCGCGTTTCAGCTTGGCGCGCAGGGATTCGCCCTTGATGTAGGGCATGACGTAGAAGAGAAGCCCGTCGGCCTCACCCGAGTCGTACAACGCTAGGATGTGAGGGTGATTGAGCTTGGCGGCGATCTCGACCTCCCGAAGAAACCGGTCGGGTCCGAGGGCCGCCGCGAGCTCGGGCCGAAGGACCTTGATCGCCACCTGGCGGCGGTGCTTCAGGTCGGCGGCGAGAAACACCGTCGCCATCCCGCCGCTTCCCAGCTCGCGCTCGATGGCATAGCGGCCCACGAGGGCGGCGTTGAGGCGTTCGCGCTGCAATGCGGCCATGTCGCGGTCCAACCTAAGTGCGCTCACCGGCTCTCGCAAAGACAGCAGGCCGTGACCCGTCCCGACCCATGGCGCGGATTCGTAACGCAGGGAGCTGCCCGCGAGGGTCTCATGTTTTGGTAATGGCCGACACCAAGTGTTTGGTCACGGCCCTCCTTTTCCTGAGGACGCCAGAGGATTAATTCTCTTTCCGGCCCCTTGTCCATCGTATAGGTTAGTCATCTCGTGAACGAAGAGTCGAAACACGCCGCGTCGGTAGACGCCTGGATGGGGCGGCTGCCCAAGAGTGCCGCGCCGGAGCAACTCGTCTCGGCCTTCGAGCGGGGTTTCGGGGCGATGTGGCGGCGCACGCAAGTGACGCTCGGCTCCGTCACGTTGTCCGCCATCGCCGATCGCGTACTCCACGACGCCTCCCAAGACTTTCCGTTGCTCGCGGTGCTGAAGATCGCCAACGGCGACGCGGGAATCGATTTCACGGATTTCCGTAAGCGCGTGACCGCCCAAGACGCCCCGCATCTCCGCGACGGCATACGGGCGTTGTTCGTCCGGTTCCTCACGGTCATCGGCAATCTGACCGGCCAGATTCTCACGCCGGCACTGCACGCCTCGCTCGACCAGGTCACGCTCGGCGAACCGGTCGCACACCGCCCCACGGGACAGACGCTCGAACGCGGAGGAGCAGAGCGATGACGGCCAACGGTGGACTGCCCCGTTTGCAGACCGGCGTCCGCAACCTCGATCTCATATTGGATGGCGGACTCCCCCGGGGCTCGGTCTCCGTGATTGCCGGTCCTCCCGGATCGGGCAAGACCATTCTCGCCCAGCAGATCTGCTTTCATAACGCATCGGAGTCACGACCGATCCTCTACTTCAGCACGTTGACCGAGCCGGCCGCGAAGACGCTGCTGTACATGAGCCAGTTCTCGTTCTTCGACCAGGCACACTTCGAAAAGACGTTCCACGCCGTGGATCTGGGGAGCACCTTGCGGACGGAAGGATTGGCTCAAGCGACCGAGCTGTTGATGGAGCAGCTGAAGCGGGTCAAACCGGGAGTCGTCGTCATCGACAGCTTCAAGGCGTTCGACGACCTCACCGCTTCGAACACCGAGTTGCGGAAGTTCGGCTACGAAGTCGCCGTGAATCTCATTGCGTGGGAAGTCACCGGGCTGATGCTGGGTGAGTATCCTCCAGCGGATTACGAGACCAACCCGTTGTTTTCCATCGTGGACGGCCTGATCGCGCTCTCGTTTAAGGAAGTGGCGGGGGAATGGCAGCGGTTCCTGCAAGTCCTCAAGATGCGGGGAATTGCGCACAGCCGTGACGTGCAGCCGTTTACCATCGGTGGCAACGGCGTCGAGGTATTCACTCCACGGCTGACCATCCGGCGCAGTCCCGAAGCCGAACGCTCGGCAAAGGACGTGGAACGCCTCCCGACCGGTATTGCCGGGCTGGACAAGCTGCTCGGGGAGGGGATTCCCCGCGGCTCCAGCATCCTCGTGTCCGGCATCCCGGGAAGCGGAAAGACCATTTTGCTCCTGGAGTTCGTGTTTCGCGGGGCGCAGGCCGGTCAGAAGGGGGTGCTGTTTTCGTTCGAAGAAACACCGGAGCGCCTCCAGGCGACGGCGCGCGGCCTCGGGTGGGACCTGGATCACGAGATCGAGCGCGGGATGATCGAAATCGTGTTCATTCCCCAGCCGGACATCATGGTGGAAGCAGACATGTTGATGATGCAGGAGCGGGTTCAGGCCTTGGGTGCCCGCCGAGTTGCGATCGATTCCGCGTCGGTCTTCCTCCATAAGGTGCCGGACATACCCACCACGCAGGAGAAAATCTTTCAGCTCGCCACCATTGTACAAAACGTGGGTGCCGTCGGGTTTCTCGCCACCGACGTTCCCTACGGCTCGGGGTTGATCAGCCGGTTGGGGGTGGAGGAGACCATCATTGACGGCGTGATCCTGCTGAGTGCGACGGAAGAGGGCCTCGAGCGGGAACGCTTCCTGGAGGTCTACAAGCTCAGAAACACGGCGCACGTCACCGGGCGCCACCCTATGGTGATCGAGACCGGCGGCGTCGTCGTACGTCCGCGCCTGACAACGGACCGGACGCCTAAGGCTCCCAAGCCGCGCCCGCGCGGCAAGAAGAAGTAGAATGGTATGACCGCTCCCAAGCGGATCTTCGCTGCGGTGACCGCAACGCAACGGCTCGACCTGCTCCTGGAGATCAGCAGGTCGCTGATGCAGTTCGACACCGTCGATGAAGTCGTTCCCACGATTCTCGGCCACATCGGCAAGGCGCTCCCCCTTCGTACCGCGGTACTCATTGGAGAAGTCGGGGACCAGTCGGTCTTACGCGCGTGGCGAGCCGTCGACGTGACGACGGCACAGCTCAACGCGGCGGTGGAACACGGGAAGGCCTCCTATCAGGCCTATTTCGGCGACGAAGCGGCGTTCGCCCGCCGTCTGCTCGACGCTCGCGCCACCGTGAGTGCGCGGGTCCTCCCGCGTCGTCGCGCAGGGGAATCGGGGGTCACGGATGATGAAAATCGGTTCATCATGCTCCCGTTGGTGCTCGGGCCGCACCGCGTCTTCGGCGCTCTGCAAATCGAGCGGGCCGAGCGGATGGACGAGGAGCAACTGGCGTTTCTCAACACGGTGGTAAACCTGCTCGCGATCGCCGTGGACAGGCACGTGACCTCCCGGCGCGAAGTGGTGGCGCGCGAACGTGCCCAAACGCTGGAGGGGGCCACGGCCGAGCTGCTGAAACGCGAGGAGGCGGCCTTGGTGACGGCACAGGCGGCGATTCGGAGTCGCGACCTGTTCCTCGCCATCGTGTCGCACGATCTGCGGAATTTGACGGGCGCGGCGGACATCGCCGCCCATATGTTGCTGAAGTTCCCGCCGGAGGATGCGAAGCAACACGAGCGGTTGAAGACCGTCAAGCGCGCCACCACCCAGATGGGCGCACTGCTCCGGGACCTGATCGATACCGCTTCCATCGAGGACGGAAGGCTCTCCGTGGTCCGAGAGGTCTGCTCCGTGCGTGCCATGGTCACGGACACGGCGGAGATATTCCGGTCGCTCGCCGAGAGCAAGTCCGTGGAGCTGATTCTCGACGTGCCTCCTGATCCTCCCGCGGTATGGGCGGACCCGCGGCGCATTGAACAGGCCCTCGGCAATCTCGTCAAGAACGCGATCCGGTTCAGTCCGCCAAACAAACCCGTCACGATCGGCGCATCCCTGATCGACGGCACGCTGCGGCTCTCGGTACGGGACGAGGGACTGGGAGTCCCCCCGGAGCACCACGAGTCGATTTTCGAGCGCTATTGGACCGAAGGGCCTGAGTCCGCGGGCGTGGGTTTGGGACTCTTCATTGTGAAGGCGATCGTTGATGGGCACGGCGGGAGCATCGGTGTCGTCAGTCAGCCGGGCCACGGCAGCACGTTCTGGTTTACGATCCCCCCGCGCGTGGATGCCGGGGCGAATGCAGGGCCCCGCTCGTGAAGAAGGCTTCGGAGGACGGAACGTCTCTCGGCATGGGGAAGAAACGAGGGAGGATGCGCACCATGAGCAGCGGGACTACCTCCAATAGAAGAGTCCTTCTCGTCGAGGATAGTGCGGACAGCCGGAATGCCATGGCTGACTTCTTGCAGAATGAGGGATATGAAGTCGTCGCCGTGGCGAACGGTCTCGAAGCGCTCAATCACCTGCGCTGGAGCTGGCGGCCCGCGTGCGTGGTGCTCGACATGCGGTTGCCGCTGATGACCGGATGGGAGTTCCGCACAGCCATCGAGCAGGACCAGGCGCTGCGGAGCATTCCGATCATTGGGGTCACCGGCGGCCGGTGGAAACCCGGGGACGCGAGCGGGTTCGCGGCACTGCTGGCGAAGCCGATCGACTACGACGCGCTGCGTGAGGCCCTAAAGCGCTGCGTCGACGGGGGTGCCGGTGCCGACCCCGAGGTCGCACAAGGGTGAGAGCCGCTGATTCCGATGATTGAGTCCGTTCGGATGAGTTGCGTCTGGCAGCGAGGCCGGTATGTGTGTGGTAAGGAGGTCCATATCACGTTCATTGTGGAGTGCCCACGCCCATGAGCCAAGGCGTCCTGTTGGTGGACGACAACGACTCGATCCGAACGCAGCTCCGCGAGCTGCTGGAAGGCGAGGGCTTCCGTGTCGACACCGCGGCCAATGGAGCGGAGGCGCTCGGCTGGTTGCAGGCAGCCAAGGAGATGCCGGGCGTCATCCTCCTCGATCTCACGATGCCGGACATGAACGGCAGCCAGTTCCTCGCCCTGCGCCGCATGGACCCGCGGCTTCAGGGTATCCCCGTTGTCGTGCTGTCCGGGTCGCTGCAACAGTGGACCGAGAAGCTCAGCGGCGCCGATCACGTGCTCGCCAAGCCCGTCGATCCCGACAGTCTTGCGGAGCTCGTCATGCGGTACTGCGGAGTTCCGGCCTCCCAAGCACACCCCGAACGACAGGACTAGGCCCGATGTAGGAGGAGCCTCTATGCGGATGTTCACCCCGGCAAAGCTCGCGCTCACAGTAAGCCGGCGCCACAGGGTGGGTCTCCGGCGTAGGGACGTCTAGCTTTCCACCCGCCGAACGGGAATGCGCACACGCGTCTTCTCCCATTCGACCACGAGCTCCGTCGCGGTTCCCTGCGGCGGCTCGAACTTGAGGGTGAGTTGCTCCACGTACTCATTCACCTTCTCGACTTTGGCGGTGCCGGTGCCCACGTCCTGGGCGCGTACCCCGGCGTCGATGGGAATGCCCCAGCGCTTTGCGCCGCGGTTCACCACGATCCGCCAGCTCGACTCACCGGGGATGGCGTACAGCGAGTACGCGCCAGGCGGCACCCGCACGCCCGCGATCTCCGCGGCGAACGGCACAGAGATGGTCGTCGCCTCGTTGGCACCGAGTCTCCACGCCTCGCCGAACGGGACCAGGCCGCCCATGATCTTCCGGCTGCGCGCCGAGGGGCGGCCGTAGCAGACCAACGCCCTGGCCCCACCGATCTCGGCTGTTGCCGAATCAAGCGGACTCGCCCGCCGGGCGACCTGATTTGCCGGGCCCTGAATCCAGCACGCGGCCGGGGCCGGCTGGTTCACACCGGGCGCCGGCGCGGTGATTATCACCGTCGTGACGAGCAGCATCGAGCGCACCGTACCCTCCTCGAAATGGGATCCCCGCACCAAGATGGCGCCTTGCGCTATGCGTCGTAAAGTCGTAAAACCTCGCCCATGTCGATTTCCCAGGGTCTCGTTCGACGTAAGGGTAGAGCAGGGGCTCCTCCCCGGCTCCAAACCCGAAATCACGAGGAGATGCGACGATGCGGTTCATGATGATCGTGAAGGCCAACAAGGAATCCGAAGCGGGCGTCATGCCGGACGAGAAGATCCTTGCGGCCATGGGGAAGTACAACGATGAGCTGATGAAGGCCGGGGCGCTGCTCGACCTCTCAGGACTGCAACCGACCTCGAAGGGCGCGCGCGTCACGTTCTCTCGAGGCAAGCCCAAGGTGACTGACGGGCCCTTCACCGAGGCGAAAGAGCTGGTCGCCGGCTACTGGCTGGTACAGATGAAGTCGAAGGCAGAGGTGATCGAATGGGCCAAGCGCGTGCCCTTTGAGGAGGGCGAGATCGAGATTCGCCAGCTGTTCGAGCTGGAGGATTTCACCCCCGGCGAAGGCGTCGATCTCGCACGCGAGCTCGGCAGGAAACTGGCGAAGAAAGGGAGGGCCGGATGAGCGGTGTACGGGCTCTGGTAGGCACCCGCAAGGGTGCATTCGTCCTGACATCGGACGGCAAGCGCAAGCAGTGGGATGTGAGCGGCCCCCACTTCGGAGGCTGGGAGATCTACCATCTCAAGGGCTCGCCCGTCGACCCGAATCGGTTGTATGCGTCGCAGTCGAGCGGCTGGTTCGGGCAGGTGATCCAGCGCTCCAACGACGGCGGCAAGACGTGGGAGCCGATGGGCAACAAGTTCGTGTACGACGGCGTTCCGGGGACGCACCAGTGGTACGACGGCACGCCGCACCCCTGGGAGTTCAAGCGC
>JBGPIJ010000027.1:0-17027 GCA_041484865.1 Gemmatimonadota bacterium | reverse complement strand
CGGCGCGGGGTCGCTTACGCGTATTTGTGGAAGCACGGTTCGAGGACTTCGTCAACGCATCCTCGTGGACCGTGCCGGTGACGGTTGGCCTGCAGTTCTGAAACGGGGGGACGGTCCGTCTCCGTCCGTCTCTCTCCGCCCCCGTCCGTCTCTTTACGAGAAGAGGTTCGGTCCCGCGCCGCCCGCGCCCCCTCCGGTCTTGCCGTATCCCGGCCCCTTCGGCTCCGCGCGCGCGCGCACGTAGCCCAGCTCATCGGTGCGCGAGATGCGCTTCTCCGCCACGAGGCCCTCGAGCACGAGCTCGCACGCCGACACCATCGTGAGCGGGTCCTTGAGGGCCGCGAGACCTACCTGGTCGACCAGGTCGAGCAGCCCGGGCACGACGCTGAACCCCTTCAGGCACGTGTCCGCGCGCTCGTCCACTGGAATCTTGAGCGCTCCGCCTTCGTCGAACCAGTGGATGATGTCGTCCACGTTCGCACCTCCGACGCGCGCCTCGAACGTCTTGCCTGCGGCGCGCCGGATCAGGTCCTTGGCGATAGTCTCGGCGCCCTGGAGCTCGCCCTCGTATTCCAGCTCCAGCTTGCCCGTGATCGCGGGCAGCGCGGCGTAGACATCCGAAACGCGGGGCACCGCCGATTTTTCCTTCGTCTCGATGGCGCGCCGCTCGGCGTTGGAGACGACGTTCTCGAGCAGCGAGATGGGGAGGCGCTGCGAGACGCCGCTGCGTCGGTCGACCCGCTTGTCGTCGCGCGCCTCGAACGCAACGCGCTCGACGAGCTCCGCGATGAAGTCCGGCACGCGGACCGGACGGCCGCTCCGCTCCACCCACGCTTCTTGCTTCGTGATCGCGGCTCCGAGCTCGACGGTGTGCGGATAGTGGGTCACGACCTCGGATCCGATGCGGTCCTTGAGGGGCGTGATGATCTTGCCGCGGGCGGTGTAGTCCTCGGGGTTCGCCGTGAACAGCAGCGCGACGTCGAGGTTGAGCCGTACCGGATAGCCTTTGATCTGGACGTCGCCTTCCTGCATGATGTTGAACAGTCCGACCTGGACCTTGCCCGAGAGATCCGGCAGCTCGTTGATGGCGAAGATCCCGCGGTTCGCCCGCGGCAACAGGCCGAAATGCATCGTCAGCTCGTCCGAGAGCAGGTGCCCGCCGCGCGCCGCCTTGATCGGGTCGACGTCGCCGATGATGTCGGCGATCGTGACGTCCGGCGTCGCGAGTTTCTCGACGTAGCGCGAGTGGCGCGGCAGCCAGGAGATCGGGGTGCTGTCACCCCACTCGGCGATGAGCTCGCGGCCGAACTTCGAGATCGGGTGGAACGGGTCGTCATTCACCTCGCTGCCCGCGAGCACGGGGATCTCCTCGTCGAGCAGCAGCATCAGCTCGCGCAGGATGCGGCTCTTCGCCTGGCCCCGCAGGCCCAGGAGGATGAAGTTGTGGCGCGACAGGATCGCGTTCACGAGCTGCGGGATCACCGTGTCCTGATAGCCCACGATGCCGGGGAAGAGCGGGGATCCGTTCTGGAGCAGGCATATCAGGTTCTCGCGCATTTCGTCCTTCACCGTGCGACCCCTACGCGCGGGACTCGCCCATTCCGTCTGTTTCAATTCGCCGAACGTGGTTGGTTTGGTCATAGAATCGAGATTAACCGGCTTGCTCCTGCGATGTAAAGAGTCGGACCGCCGCCACGCCCCGGCGCGGTAGGTCGAGGGCGACGTGCCCGTCGGTGGCGAGCGGGATCGCGTCGCCGTTCATTTGGACGAGGTTCACCCGGCGCGCGCCGGTGAAATGATAGCCCGCGGGCCATACCCCCACCGCGCGCGTGATCCCGGTTACGTCGAGCAGCGTCACGATCGCGCCCTCGCCGTCGTCGGCCGGCTTGGCGCCGACCACCAGTACGCCACGGTCGCTCAGGAACAGCGCGCTGTCCCTGTCGATCAGCGGGCCGGCCGCCGCGTTGCTGCATTGCGCGCCTACATACAAAGGATCGTTCGCCGCCCAGCCGCGCCGCACCGGCTCGGCCGAGTCGGCGCCCGGCGCGAGCAGCGACAACCGGAACCGGATGGTCACGTCGCCGCCCTGGCCAGCGGCGAAATTGGTGTACCAGTAGTTGTGCATCGCGTACGCGAACAGGGTGCCGTCGGGCTCGATACGGCGACGCCAGACGCCGCGGAACAGGTCGCCGAGCGTGAGCAGCGGAGTGTCCGGCGCGCTCCAGAGCACCCCGTCCGTGCCGTCGTGCATCCACACCCAGTGGGTGTGGCAGTACCAGTCGCGACAGCTCCCCGGCTGCTGATCCGTTTCGACCGTCATGCGCCCGAGCGGGACCTCGATCTCGACCGTGGGCTTGGTGAAGGCAAAGGGGAACGCGACGTAGAGGGCTTCTTTGTCGAGCGTCGGCAGTTTGGTCAATCGATTCTCGATGTCGATCCACGGCAGCTCGTCGTACAGGGTCACGGTCGAGGTCAGCGCCGAGACGCCTTCGAGCTTCCGGGTGACGACGAGGCGCACGCCGAGGCCGGGGAGGCGCTCGCGGCGCGTGGCTACGAGTTCGCTCTGTGCCAGGGTGAGATCGGCGGGCGTCGCGAGCCCCGCGCCGGAGCCGTCGGTCCAGAGCGCCGTACCCGCGCCGCCCGATGCGCGCACGAATTGGTTGAGCCCTGACCAGCCGCGCGGATTGACGCGCTCCTTGCGGTCCGGTCCCGTGAGCGATCGAATCGCGCCACTGCCCGGGTCGAGCGTCACATGAAATCCTCCCGCCTGCGCCTCAAGTGCCTCTCCCTCGCCCGCCGGCGGGCTGGTTGCGCGATCCGTTTCCGCCACCCGCAGATAGCCGAGCGGGGGGACGTCGCGGAACAGCACCATGGCCGAGCCGTCGGGAAGATCCACGGCGGGGCACTCCTGATCCCCGTTCAGGAAGCGCTTTCCCGCGCCGTCGGGAACGCGGGCGACGTCGCTGCGCGCCCACGGGGAGGCGTTGAACACCACGCGGCCCGTTCCCGAGCCGGTGCTGAGCCCGAGTCGTGCGAGACCTTTCGCGAGCTCGGACTCGACCGCCGCCGCCGCGCCGTCCAGGAAGCGCAGCTTGTACTCCCACTGGGCCACCGTCTCCCGGCTCGCGGGTTGTGACACGCTGACGTCGGCGCCCCAGGCATGCTCGCCGAAGAGCAGCAGGTCGCGCCACGTCGCGCGGCGCTCGGCGGCGCGGCGCTCGACCCGCGCCGCCCCGGCCGGGTCGTGCGGCTCGGTGCGCTCGTCCCACAGCGCGAGCAGGTCGGTGGCGCGGGCGGCGAGTTGTACCCGACGGAAGCGCGCGAGCGGGGCGGCGGCCGAAGCCGCTCCGTCTTCCCAGTACAGCCCCGTGTCGCCGCGCTGGACCGGCAGGCGCGGCCCGAAGCGGCGCTCCACCTCCCGAAAGAAATCCTCCGCGCGCCCGGGGACGATGCGGGGAAACGCGAACCGGCGGTTGAAATCCTCCATGTGCGTGACGAGGGCTTCGTCCATGAGCCCGTTGTCCCCCAGAGCCCCATAGAGCAAGGCCACGTCGTAGGGATAGGTGTCCGAGAGGAACACCGGGTTCGAGAGCAACCAATCTGAGAGCCGCCGCGCCATCGTGTCCGATCCCAGGTCGAACCCGTAACGCAACGCGTCGCCGTACCGGTGTGCGCGCCAGTGCAGCACGCGCTGACCGTCGGGGCCTTCCCACCAGTAGAGCTGTGGATAGGGCGTCCACGCACCGCTCAGGTGGTGGCGGGCGCCTTCATCCGGGGGGAGGAGCGGCACGGCGCGCTCGGGGTTCACAGCCGTCGCGAGGTAGCGAACCCCGCTCGCGGCCAGCACCAGTGGAAAAGTGAGCGGCTGACCCGGAACGGCGGTCAGCTGCGCGCTCAGGAATCCCAATCCCCGCTCGCGGGCGAAGAGCCCCGCCGGCCAGGCCATGCGCGCGTAAGTCTCGTGATCCAAGAGTCCCGTGAGCAGGTTCGCGAACAGCGCCGGAGACCCGATCCTGCCGTCCCCGATCGCCGTCACGAGCGCCTCGACGGCGGCGGGGGCGCGGTTCTCGGCGTACGAGATCAGCTGATAAGCGCATTCGGCGGACCAACGGTAGTCGGGGTGCGCGGGCAGGCGGGCCAGAGCGGCATCGAGGTTCTGCCGGTGAACCTCGAGGCAGCGCTCCTGAAGATCGGTGAAGCCCACGGCGGTGTGACTCGACGAGAGCCAGTAGAGTGTCCAGCGGCGCGGCGGCGCGAGGCGTACGCGCTGCCCGGCGACGCGTCGCTTTCCCACCTCGATTTCAATCTGGAACTCGGACGGAGCCGTTCCCCCGAGCGGAACCCACACCTCCCCATCGAACGCCATCCCCGTCTCGTTCGGCAAGAGTCCCGCCGTGCCCACGAGCGTGCCGCGCCGGTCCTTCACGCGAGCGCGACCCGCCGGTGCGTCGAGGCCCGTGGCCGTGATTCGGACGAGGTTGTTGCGCCCGTCGGGCTGCTGGTACAGCGCGGTGGGACGGGCGGCGACGGTGATGGGACCGCCTCCGATCCCGGCGGCGCCCGTCCGCGCGAGCGGCGTCGTGAGCGCGGCGAGCCAGCCGAGGAAGCCGCGGCGGTCCGTCATCGCGGTCTTGACTGGAGGGGGGTCGCTCGTAGGTTAAGCGTCGCGCACCAGACCTGTCCGAACTTCACCCGTGAGGAGAACGCATGAAGCGCATCGCACTCGCCTTGGCGGTAGTCGCCTTGGCCGGGGCCGCCTGTTCCAAGGGTGGGGAGTCGAGTGGCACTCCCAGCACCACCATGAACGCAGCCCCCGACACGACGAAGGTGATGATGGCTGACACGTCGCATATGATGGCCGACACGAGTCACATGATGAAGATGACTGACTCGACGAGGGCGACGAAGACGCCGACGACGATCCCCGCCACCCCCAAGAAAAAGAAGAGCTAACCACTCGAGGAGCGCCGCTCCAACGAGACGATGCCCGGGACGACGATGCCCGGGCTTTTCGTTTACAGGTCGAACGGCAGTGCCACGACGCGCACGTCGCAGTTCTCGGCCCGCGCCATGTCTCCCGGGGTCACCTCGCGACGCAGCATGCCGAGGCCGATCCAGCGGTCCGAGTTCGGCACCCACATCATGCTCGTGACGCGACCGACCTCACGGTCGAGGCGCGTGACTCCGTCGAGCGCGCCTGACGGCTCGCCGTCGAACAGCAGCCCCCGCAAAGTACGGTTCACGTGCCCCCGGAAGTGGAGACGGGACACCGTTTCCTGCCCCGTGTAGCAGCCCTTCGTGTAGGACACGCCACCGATCTCGTCGAAGCGCACTTCCTGCGGGATGGTCTTCTCGTCCACCTCGGCGCCAAGCCGGGGCCATCCGCGGAGGATGCGGGCGCAC
Source organism: Gemmatimonadota bacterium (assembly GCA_041484865.1). Taxonomy (GTDB): domain Bacteria; phylum Gemmatimonadota; class Gemmatimonadetes; order Gemmatimonadales; family GWC2-71-9; genus AG25. Next base: position 11,624 of record JBGPIJ010000027.1, on the reverse strand, counting down.
TCGAGGGCTACGCGATCGGCTTCGAGCGCGCCCGCGGCGCGGAGCCGCCCCAGCAGATCGGGGGCCTCGCCGGCCGGGCCGGTGAGCTGCAGCGTGAATGGCGCGTGCTCGCCGGCGTGCGCGACGTCCCATCCTGCGCCGGCGGCAACGCGCCCGGGGCCGGGGAGGGGCGTGAATCCGGCGGCTTCGGCGACCGCGAGTGAGTGGGGGCCGACGAGCCGCAGCACGGCGGCCTCCGCGCCGCGGTCGCGGCTGCGCGCGAGCCGCGGAGGGACCGAGCGACTCAGGATCGCGAGCGCGCGCGCCCCGCCCTCAGCAGGCACCGTGTACGTGACCGTGGTGCCCTGACGCGCCACCCACCCATCCACGACGATCGTGCCCTTCGGAGTGAGCATCGCACCGTAGACGAAGGCACCGTCTCCCGGCTGCTCGACGTCGTTCGTCAGCAGTCCCTGTATGCACGAGACCGCACCGGGTCCGGACAGGTCGAGCGTGCTGACATCGGCACGCGCCACCAGCGCGCCCGTGCGGAGCGCTACGACGAGCTGTGGCGTCACCTCGTCAGGGCCGAGCCGCAGCGCGGCGGACACGGTGGGGGAGGAAGAGGGGGATCCGGTCATGCGCAGCCCAGCGTGAGCAGCTCCGCTGGGTCGTGTTCCGTGAAGGAGGCCCACACGATGTCGGCGCCGCCGAGCACCGCCGGGGGGTGGCTCGTGGAGAGCATCGCGCAGCGCATTCCCGCGGCGCGCGCCGCGGCCAGACCGGGCAGGGAATCTTCGATCACTACGCAGCGTCGAGCGAGCACGGAGCCGCGCCGATCGAGCGCGGCGCGAGCGGCCACGTACCCCGCTGGATCGGGCTTGCACGCCGGGACGTCCTCGGCCGCGACGATCACCTCGAAGTGGCGCGCGAGGCCGGTGCGCCCGAGCACGAGGTCGATTTCCCGCCGCAGCGCGCCCGAGACGAGGCCGAGCCGGAAGCGGGTTGCCGCGCGCTCGATGAACTCGCGCACCCCTGGCACGAGAATCAGCGACTGCGCGATCAGCGCTTCGTACCGGCGCGACTTGTCGCGCACGAGCTCATCGACGCGCTCGGCGGCGAGCGGCCGGCCCCGACCGCGAAACGCCATCACGAAGCACATCTCGTCGTCCCAGCCGAGGTACTCGGCGTAGTACTGCTCGCGCGTGAGCGCGAGCCCCTCGCTCGCGAGCACGGCCTCGAACGCCTGGCGGTGCTGCTCTTCATCGTCGATGATGACGCCGTTGAAATCGAACAGCAGGGCTTCCGTCATCTCACGCATAGTAGCCGGCCGCACGATAGGACTCATCGAGCAGCTCGACCGGGTGCCGCACCTGGGCTGAGATGCCCGCGGCGCGGAGACCGGCGCCGAGCTGCATCACGCACCCGGGGTTCCCGGTCGCGACGATCTGCGGCGCGGCCTCCCGGAGCTGCGCGAGCTTTGGCGCGAGCACGGCGCGCGACCTCGAGGGCTCGACGAGGCTGTAGAGCCCCGCGCTGCCGCAGCACTGCGCCGCGTCGGGGGTGGCGACGAGCTGCAGCACGGGGATGGCACGGAACAGCTGCAGCGGCGGCTCGGCGATGCGCTGCGCGTGCAGCAGGTGGCAGGGCGGATCGTACGCCACGCGCAGATCGAGCGGCGCACCGGGCACGGGACCGCGCTCCGCGAGCAGCTCGGTGACGTCCCGCACGCGGGCGGCGAACCGCTGAGCGCGCGCCCCGTCGACGAGATGCCCGTATTCCTTCAGCATCGCCCCGCACCCGGCGCTGTTGACGACGATCGGCTCGTCGCCGTCGCCGAAGGCGGCGAGATTGCGGCGGGCGAGGGCGCGGGCCGGCTCCTGCAATCCGGCGTGCACGTGCAGGGCGCCGCAGCATACCTGCCCGGAGGTTTCCTGCACGGCGTAGCCGTTGATGGCGAGGGTGCGGATCGTCGCGTCGTGCGTGTGGGAGAACAACCCGTTCATGACGCAGCCGCGGAAGAGCGAGGCGGACAGAGTCGGAAAGGGACGGTTGGAGACGGACGGCGAGGATGTCCGCCTCCGTCCGCTTCCGCCCGTCTCTGTCCGTCTCTGTCCGACCGGTTTCGTCGCTGCCAGCATCCCCATGGCGAATCGGAGCCGGCCCCACCCGGCGAGCGCCGCCGGAATCCCCGTGGCGCGCACGGCCCGGGTAAGGGCGTAAATCACGCCCGACAGTCCCGGCGTGGTGAGCGCGGCCAGCGCGGCGCGGGTGACGGCGGGGACACGCCGGGCGCGCGCGAGCCGCGCGCGGGCCTCCTCGAGGCCGCGGCCGTAGCCCACGCCCGAGGGGCATACCGGCTCGCAGCCCCGGCAGCCGAGACAGCGGTCGAGATGCTCGGTGACGAAAGGGTCGTCGGCGCGAAGCTCGCCGTGTTCGAGCGCGCGCATGAGCTCGATCCGCCCGCGCGGACTGTCCGCTTCGTCTCCGGTCGCGAGGTAGGTGGGACACGCCTGAAGGCAGAAACCGCAGTGCACGCAGGAGTCGAGCGCCGCGAAGCCGCCGCGGGCGCCCGCGACCATCTCAGCTGTCACGCTCGTCGCTCTCCACCGCCACCGCCAGCGCATTCCCGGGATCGAACGTCTGGCGCAGGCCGGCGACCAGCGGCCCGACGCCCTCGCGGTACGCTCCGAAATGTCCCACGGCGCGGCGCAGCAGCCAGGGCGCCCGCTCGAGCGTCAAGGGAACCTCGAGCACCGCGAGCGCGCGCCGCAGCCGCTTCAGCCGCTCCACCGTCGTGTCGCCCGCCCAGCGCAGCGTACCGACGCCGGGACTCGCCGACACCCACTCGTCCCCGACCTGATGCTGGATCAGATCGAGCAGGTCGTCGCTCGAGTCCGGCAGACCGCCGATCCGGAAGCACACGGGGCGCATCGCGAAGGCTTCCGCCGCGCGCATCCAGAAGAGGTGCGCTTCCTCGGCCCGGAGCGTGGTGAACTGGGCGCCGGCCGCCGCACGGAGACCCGCTTCCTCCGCCGCGACGAGGGCCGCCGAGCCCGCGAGCCGCACCGCCAGCGCCCACCGATCGGTGCGAGCGACCGGCGGCGACAAGAGCTCGACGGCGGCGAGCGTCAGGCCCGCCGCGTACACATCGTCCGCCATGCGGGAGAGATCCTCGCGCGAACCCTCGAGCACGAAGGTCTGGTCGGCGCGCGGCAGCGCGCGTAGCCGCAGATGGACGAGCACGATGACGCCGAACGCGCCAAACCCACCCACCTGCAGCTTGGTCAGCTCGTACCCCGCGACGTTCTTCATCACGCGGCCGCCGCTCTGGATCACGCGGCCGTCCCCGGTCACGAACGTGACGCCCACCACGTGGTCTCGGACGGAGCCGAGGCCGTGGCGCAGCGGTCCCGCGGTCGCCGTCGCGACGATGGAGCCGAGCGTCCGGCCTGCGAGGCCGGGTGGGTCGAGCGCCAGCCAGGTACCGCGGTCGGCGAGCTGCTGGCGCAGCTGATCGCACCCGATCCCGGCTTCCGCCGTCGCGGACAGGTCCTGCGGCTCGATCGAGGGGATGCGATCGAGTCGGCGCGTGGTGAGGGCGAGATCGGCGGACGCGTCGGCAGGCATCCAGGTACCCGCGCCTTCGACCCGCACGCGCCACCCTTCCTCGCGCGCCGTCCCGAGCAGCAAGGCGACGGCATCGGGCGACGCGGGCGCGACGCGCGGCACGCCATCCGGGGCGCCGTGGTCTTCGAGCACCGCGTCCCGGCCAAGCACAGCCCGCACCCGCTCGATGATCTTCATGGTTCCAATGCTGAATGGGGAATACGGAACGCGGAATGGACGGGCGTCGTTCGTGGCTCGGAGTCCGCTTCGACGGGAGTCTTGCCATTCCGAATTGCGAATTCCGAATTCCGCACTCCAGCTACTCCCGCCCACTCCCGGCAGGAGTGCAGAGGAATCACCTTCCCCGGGTTCACGCGCTCCCCGGGATCGAACACACGGCGCAGGGCGCGCATTGCGCCGAGCGAGTCGGCATCGAAGATCATCGGCATGTACCGCAGTTTGTCGAGGCCGATGCCGTGTTCGCCGGTGATCGTGCCCCCCGCCGCGATGCATGCCTCCATCATCTCGCCGCTCGCGGCGTCTACGCGGTCCCTGAGTCCCGGCACGCGGCCGTCGAACGAAATGTTGGGGTGCAGGTTCCCGTCGCCCGCGTGAAACACGTTGCTGACGGTGAGGCCGTACGCGGCCGCGATCCGCCCGATCGCCTCGAGCACGTCGGGGAGCGCCGAGCGCGGGACGACGGCGTCCTGCACGACGAGGTCGCGCGACAGGCGCCCCATCGCCCCGAACGGCTTCTTGCGCCCCAACCACAGCCGCTCGCGCTCGCGGGCATCGGCGGCAGTGCGCACGGCGCGCGCGCCGTGCGCCTTGAGGATTTCCTCGATGCTCGCGGCATCGGCCGCGACGGCGGGATCGGCCCGGCCGTCGAGCTCGACGAGCAGCACGGCGGCGGCGTCGCGCGGATATCCCGCCGCATACACCGAGTCCTCCACGGCCCGAATGCAGGACTGGTCCATCATCTCGAGCGCAGCGGGGACGATTCCGCTGGCGATCACTGCGGAGACCGCTTCCCCCGCAGTCCGCAGGGAGGAAAAGTCGGCGAGGAGCGTGCGTACCGCACGCGGCACGGGGAGCAGGCGAACGGTGATCCGCGTGGCCACGCCGAAATTGCCCTCCGACCCTACGAACAAGCCCACGAGATCCGGCCCCCACGGCTCTCCGCCCGGGCTGCCGAGCTGGACGACCTGCCCGTCGGCGAGCACGACCTCGAGCGCGAGCACGTGGTTGGCCGTCACGCCCGACTTGAGGCAATGCGGCCCACCCGCGTTCTCCGCCACATTGCCGCCGATGGTACAGGCCGACTGGCTCGACGGATCGGGAGCGTAGAGGAGCCCGTGCGGGGCGGCCGCTGCCGACAGCTTCGCGTTCACCACCCCGGGCTCGACGACCGCGAGCCGATTCTTGGGATCGATCATCAGGATGCGGTTCAGCCGCGTGAGGACCAGCAATACCGCCTCTTCGTTCGCGAGGGCGCCTCCCGAGAGGCCCGTGCCCGCGCCCCGCGGCACGAACGGGATACCATGCGCGGCGAGGAACCGCACGATCGCGATGACCTCATCGCGCGTTCCCGGGAGCACGACGACGCCCGGCATACGCCGATGGACGGTGAGGCCGTCCTTCGCGTAGGTGCCGCGCTCGGCCGGGGCGGTGCGCACGTGCTGCGCTCCCACGATGTGCGCCAGCGCTTCCACGAGCGAACGGACGATCATGGGGAAGAGTATAGACGGGCCATGGGGTGCAGGGATAGCGGCGGAAGCAAAACAGTGGTCGGGAGGACGTCTCCCGACCACTGTCGCGCCTTGCCTGAAGCGTCTGCGGACTGCCGCTAGGCGGCCCTCCAGAAGCCTTTGAGCGCCCGGCCGTCGGGAGACTCCCGCAGCTTCTCGAACGCCCGTTCCCGGATTTGCCGGATGCGCTCGCGGGTGACGCCCATCAAGGCGCCGATCTTCTCGAGCGTCATGGCCTCGCTGCCTTCTTCCAGACCGTAATAGAGGTAGAGGATCTTGCGCTCGCGGGGGGTCAGATATTTCTGGAAGATTCGGTCGACGAACTCGCGCATCAGACGTCCGTCGGTCGTGTCCTCGATTTCGCCGCCTTCCTGGCCAGCGAAGCGCTCGCCCAACGTAGCCGCGTCGCGGTCGGTGCGGTCCACGGGCGCGTCGAGGGACAGCTCGGCCGCCGTCATGCGCCGCGCGGTGCGGACGTTCTCGACCGTGTCCTCGAGCGCGCGTGCGATCTCATCGTCAGTCGGCTCGCGTCCGAGCTCCTGCGACAAATAGGTCTCGGTGCGGCTCATCCGGATCAACTGCGAATTCTGGTTCAGGGGAATGCGGACGCTGCGAGTTTGCTCGGCGAGAGCCTTCAAGACGGCCTGACGGACCCACCAAACGGCGTACGAGATGAATTTGACGCCCTGGTCCGGATCGAACTTCTTCACCGCTTTGAGGAGGCCTTCGTTCCCGATCGCGACCAGCTCGGACAGGTCCAGACCGTGACCCTGATATTTCTTGACGTAGGAGATGACGAAGCGGAGGTTTGCGGTGACGAGCCGTTCGGCGGCTTTCTCGTCGCCCCGCTGCACCCGTCGCGCCAGGCGACGCTCCTCACTCGGCTCTTTGATCAGCGGTAATTTTTGAATGTCCTGCAGATATTGATCGAATGCACCGGACGGATTAGCTCGAAAGAACGCCTTGGGCTTACCTCCACTCGACCGGGCCATTCGAGGGACTCCCACGCTGCGACTGACGTTTGTGGATGGAGCGGGACGGCTGTGCCCGCCATGTGGACCGCTTTTCAAGCGCGTCAATATAGGAATCACTCGCAAATGGTGCAAATGCACGCAGTTATCAACATCACAAATCATTCTCGTATTGGCAATTCCATCGTTTGTCCACTATCCACATGGTCTGTGTAAAAACCCCAGTGGAAGCAGTCCGATAGCTGATGTGGAGACGTGTGCAATAATGTGGGCAAGCGGTTGACCCGCTTGTGACTAGATGCTGGCGGCCAGCGTCGCCCGCACGATCGCTTCGGGTGCCGCGACGGTCCAGCCCTGCTCCGCGTCGCCATGCATCGCACCGATGGCGCGGGGCAGCGCGAAGCGCACCGCGCCCCCGCGCGCTTTTTTGTCCAGCTGCATCGCTTCGAGCAGCGCGTCGACGGTGGGGCCCGCGGGGCGCTCCAACGGCAGCCCGTAGCGCTCGAGCAGGGCGCGCACGCGGCGCGCGGTTCCCGGGGGGGCGATCGTCAGCGCCTCCGCGAGCCGCGCTTCGAACGCCATGCCGATGGCGACGGCCTCTCCGTGGAGCACGGCGAACTGGGTCGTGGCCTCGACGGCGTGGGCGAGGGTGTGACCGAAATTGAGGATCGCGCGTCGTCCCGTCTCGCGCTCGTCGGCCGCGACGACCTCCGCCTTGATCTCGATCGATCGGGTGACGGCGCGCTTCAGCGCCTCGGGCTCCTGCGCCAGCACCGCGCGATAGCTCGCTTCGAGAAACTCGAAATCGGCCGCGTCCGCGATCTCGCCGTGCTTCACCGCCTCCGCGAGACCGGCGGCGAGCTGTTGCGCGGGGAGCGACGCCAGCAGGTCGAGATCGGCGACGACGAGGCGCGGCTGGTGGAACGCGCCGATCAGGTTCTTGCCGCCGGGCACGTCGACGCCGGTCTTGCCGCCGATTGACGAGTCGATCATCGCGAGCAGCGACGTCGGGATCTGCACGTATGGCACGCCGCGCAGGTACGTCGCGGCGACGAATCCGGCGACGTCGCCCACGACGCCGCCGCCCAAGGCGATCACGCCCGAATCGCGGCCGAACCGGCGCGCGAGCATCTGGTCCGACAGCGCGGTCCAGGTCGCGCGGGTCTTGTGCGCTTCGCCCGCCGGGAACTCGAACAGCTCGGCGGCGAGCGCGCCGTCACGCAGGCGCCCGATCACCGCGTGGCCGTAGAGCTTCGCGACGCTGGCGTCGCTGATGACGGCGTAGCGATTGGCGGGGCAGGTGGCGCGGACCCGGTCCGCGAGCTCGGCGAGCGCCCCGTGCCCGACCACGATCTCGTAGGAGGCGTCGCGCTGCTCCCGAATCGGGACCCGGATCGTCACCACGGCGCGTCGCCGCGACCGGCCTGGGCGTTGGCGGCGCGGGCCAACACGAACAGCAGGTCGGACAGGCGGTTCAAGAACGGCACCAGCGACGGGTTCAGCGTCGTCTCGCGCGACAAACTCACGACGGCCCGCTCGGCGCGGCGGCATACCGTGCGCGCGAGGTGCAGCGCGGCCGTCTTGGGGGTGCCGGCGGGGAGGATGAAGGTGCGGAGCGGGTGGAGCCCGGCCTCGAGCGCGTCGATTGCTCCTTCCAGCGCCTCGATCTCCGACCCGCCGATTGGAGCGCCGCGCAGCACCCGGGTGAGCTTGGTGGGATCCGGGGTGGCGAGCTCCGCGCCGAGGGTGAACAGCTGCCGCTGCACGCCCTCGAGTAGCTCGCCGGCGAATTCCTCCGGGGGGAGCGCCCGCGCCAACCCGATTGCGGCGTTCAGCTCGTCCACGTCGCCGTACGCGGCCACGCGCCGATGGCTCTTCGGCACCCGCTCGCCGCCGAACAGGCCGGTCTCCCCGGCGTCCCCGGTTTTCGTGTAGATCTTCACGGCGCCGAACAACCTACCGGCGGCGGGGTGCGCGCGCGAGGGCGAGCCGAGGCGCTTGCTCCACGCATACTCCGTCGTTACAGTAGCCCGAATGCAAGAGCTCAAAGACATCACGATCATCGGCGCGGGACCGACGGGATTGTTCGGCGCGTTCTACGCCGGCATGCGCGGGGCCTCCTGCCGGCTCATCGACAACCTGGATCAGGTCGGCGGGCAGCTCACGGCCTTGTATCCCGAGAAGTACATCTTTGACGTCGCCGGTTTCCCGAAAGTCCTCGCTAAGGACCTGGTCAAGGGGATGGCCGAGCAGGCGTTCCAGTTCCACGCACCCGTGCAGCTTGGCGAGAAAGTCATTGGGATGCGGCGCGAGTCGGACGACGGCCGCTCCCGGTTCGTGGTGATCACGGACAAGGACGAGTATCCGTCGCGCACCATTCTCATCGCGGGCGGACTCGGCGCGTTCACCCCCCGCAAGCTGCCCTTGAAGGACGTGGACCGCTGGTACGGGCGCGGGGTGTTCGATCGCGTGCTCGATCCCAAGGCATTCACGGACAAGCGGGTCCTCCTGGTCGGCGGAGGGGACTCGGCGTTCGATTGGGCCGTGAACCTCCAGGGGATCGCGCGCTCGATCCTGATGATTCACCGGCGCGACGGCTTCCGCGCCCACCAGGCGACCGTGCAGCAGGTGCACGCGCTCTGCGCCGCCGGGAAGATGGAGCTGCGCACGTTTTGGGAGCTGAAGGTGATCCACGGGGCCGACTGGGTCGAAGGCGTGACGATCTACAACGGCAAGACCAAAGAGGAAGAGCGGATCGCCATCGACGCCGTCATCCCTCAGCTCGGGTTTCTCTCCTCGCTCGGCGCCGTCGCGGAATGGGGCCTCGATCTCGACAAGGGCGACATCAACGTCAGCTCCACGATGGAGACCAATCTCCCCGGCATCTTCGCGGCCGGCGACATCACCACCTATCCCGGCAAACTCAAGCTGATCGCGACCGGCGTCGCCGAGGCGAGCATCGCGGTGAACCACGCGGTCCATTTCATCAATCCTACCGCCAAGGTCGCCCCCGGACACTCGAGCAACATGGCCCTGTTCGGGCAGACGGACGACTAAGAGACGGACAGGGGCGGACGGAGGCGGACGGAGACGGACGTGGAGCTCTCCGACGCGGTCCGTCCCTGTCCGTCCCTGTCCGCCTCTGTAAACGGTTGACAGTCCGCCCGCTCCCAGGCAACATACGGGAGCGGTCTGACCCCATTCTCATTGCGTTCCCCTCTCCTCTCCCTTTGCGTCGCCCTGTTCGCGGCGGCTTCACTCGCCGCCCAGCAGCAGGAGCAGCGGGTGGTGCGCAGCCTGTCGTTCCAGGGCAATCGAGCGATCGACGACTACACCCTCAGCACCGCGATCGCGACCTCGAATTCGAGCTTTTTCGCGCGGGTGTGGTGGCTCCGGTGGACGCATCTCGGTGAGAAGAAGTACCTGAGCGAGGTGGAGTTCCGGCGCGACGTGCTGCGCCTGCTCCTCCTCTATCATCAAAGCGGCTACGTGAACGCCGTCATCGACACGGCCGTCATTCGCCACCCGCGGGACGCGTTCATCATCTTCCGAATTCACGAGGGCGAGCCGGTCCGGCTACTGCGGCTCTCGATCATCGGCATCGACTCGATCGTGAACGTCGAACACCTGAAGCGGGATCTCCAGCTTCAGGTGGGCAAGCCGTTCAATCGATTTCTGTTTCAGGCTTCCGCGGACACGATTCGGGACCGCCTGCGGAACATCGGCTACCCGTACACGAGCGTGCTCCGCAACTTCGACGAAGACGACGCCGCGCTCACCGCCGCGGCGACGCTCGAGGTCGTGCCGGGCCGGCGCATGCACATCGGTGACGTACCGATCGAAGGCCTCGCTCGCGTCGACACGAGCACCGTGCGCCACATGCTGTCGATCAAGCCGCAAGACCTGTTTCAGCAGAATCGCCTGTACCAGAGCCAGCGCGACCTGTACGACATGGGCGTGTTCAGTTCGGTGAGCGTCGTGCTCGTCGATTCGCAACCGCCGCCCGCCCCAGGGGATACGCTGGCCCGGGTCGTCGTGCATCTCGTCGAAGGTGCCGCCCACCGCGTGCGGACGGGTGTGGGGTACGGGACGATCGACTGCTTTCGCCTGCAGGGTGGCTGGACGGCGTACAACCTGTTCGGCGGGGCGCGGGCGCTGGACGTGACGGGCAACGTCTCCAAGCTCGGCGTGGGCCGGCCCACGGACGCGGGATTCGGGGACAATGTCTGCCACTCACTGCAATCCGACCCGACCTCCGATACCCTCAACTACAACGTCGCGCTCACCGTGCGGCAGCTGACGTTCTTCTCGCCGAGCAACATCGCCCGCCTGAGCGTGTTCGCCGAGCGCCGCTCCGAGTTCAAGACGTACACCCGCCAGGACGTGGGCGTGAATCCCGCGATCGTCATCAACGCGCGGCGCAGCATTCCCGTGACGCTGGGCTACACGTTCACGGTCGGCCGGACCACCGCCGATCCAGCGGTGTTCTGCAGCGTTCTCCGGGTGTGCAATGCCACGGATCAGGCCGCCTTGTCGAGCGCCCGCCGCTTTGCCGCCGTGACGCTCTCCGGGGTACGTACTCATGTGAATTCCATCCTCGATCCATCAGTGGGCTCGGTCGTGACGGTGGGCCTCATGCACGCCTCGCGGTACGTGGGCTCGGATACGCTCTACGAGTTCAACCGGGGCGAGCTGAACGGCGCGCGCTACTTTCCTATCGGCCGCCGCGGCGTATTCGCGCTGCGGCTCCAGGCGGGCACGATCTTCCCGGCGGGATTCATCAGGCTCGCCGGGGATAGCGTGCGCTTCGTTCCCCCCGACCAGCGTTTCTACGGCGGCGGCCCGAACTCGGTGCGGGGCTACGCGCGCAACGAGCTCGGCCCGCGCGTATATGTCATCGACAGCATCGTCGTCGTGGGGAATGACACCCCGTTCGTTGACGTGCGAACGGAGCCCACCGGCGGGAACTCGATCTTCGTGCTCAACAGCGAGCTCCGGTTCGCGACGCCCCTGTTTCCGGACCGGATGCGCGTGGCGGTGTTCGCGGACGTGGGGCAGGTGTGGGAGCGGGGGGAGAGCGTCAACGTCCGCGGCCTCCGCGTCACGCCCGGGGTGGGGCTCCGGTTCGCTACGCCGCTCGGGCCGGTCCGGATCGACGCCGCCTATAACGGCTATGCCGCCGAGCCGGGACCCCTCTACCGGCAAAACAACGCCAACAAAACCCTCACGCTCCAGAACGGCGTGACCTACGCCCCGACCCGGCCCGCGTCATTCTGGAAGCGTGTCGTGGTGCAGTTCGCCGTGGGCCAGGCGTTCT
>JBGPIJ010000026.1:0-17367 GCA_041484865.1 Gemmatimonadota bacterium | reverse complement strand
GGGCGAGGCGGGCAAGGCGGTCGAAGCCTTGTTTGCCCCGATGGGCGCGCGTTGCTTTCGCATGAACCTTCCGAGTGCCGAGATGGTCAAGCACTGTATCAACTCGTTTCTCGCCACGTCGGTGACCCTGGCCAATCAGTGGGCGGACGTCGCGGGAGCGGTGGGCGCGGACTTCGTGGACGTCGCCGCCGCGCTGCGGGCCGATCCGCGGATCGGCCCACGTGCCTACATCACACCGGGCATCGGATTCTCGGGCGGCACCCTCGGGCGCGATCTGCGGGTCCTGGACGAGGTGAACCGGGCGACACTCGCCGGGCGAGCGCCCATCTTCGGAGACGTCTGGCGGTACAACCAGCAGCGGGTCGCGGTCGTGGCGCGCCGGGCGGCGGAGATCCTCGGCGGACTGGGGCAACGCCGCATCGGCCTGCTTGGCATGACCTACAAGCCGGGGACGAGCACCCTGCGCCGTAGCCTCCCACTGGCCGTGGCGCACGATCTGCTGACGCAGGTTACCGAAATCCGCGCTCACGACCCGAAGGCCGATTGGAGTGAGGTCACGCTCCCGAAGGGGCTTCAGGTCGCGGACACGCCGTATGGAGTGGCGGAAGGCGCCGATCTGGTCATCCTGCTCACGCCCTGGCCTGAGTATCGCGACCTCGATTTCCGGCGCCTGGCCGGCGCGATGCAGCGACCGGTGTTGCTCGACACCACCAATCTCCTGCGACCCCAGCAGGCAGCGCTCCGGGCGTCGGGACTCGAGCTCGTGTCCTTGGTGCCCAGCCCCGAGGCATAGCGTTCGTGACTCCCCAGTCGCTCGCGGGCCGCACGGTGGTGGTCACCGGAGGCAGCATGGGCATCGGTTTCGCCTGCGCGGAGGAGATCCTGCGACGCGGGGGCGGCGTGGTGATCTGCGCGCGGGGGGAGCCGGAGCTTGCCCTGGCTGCGGAAAAGCTGCGCGCGCTCCCTGGCGCGCGAGTTGGCGCGGTCCGAGCCGACGTCACCGAGCCGCGCGACGTCGCCCGCGTGCTCGATGCGGCGCAATCGCTGGGCGGGCTCGACGGTGTAGCGCACGCCGCAGGCGTCTACGGACCGATCGGACCGGTGGTGCAGGTCGATCCGGATGCCTGGTTCGATGCCGTTCGCATCAACCTGTTCGGCACGTTCCTCGTCGCGCGCGAAGCCTGTCGCCGCATGGTCGATCACCGCGTAGCCGGATCCATCGTGTTGCTCTCGGGTGGAGGGGCCGCGACACCGTTTCCCAACTACACAGCCTACGCCTGCGGCAAGGTGGCCGTGGTGCGTCTGGCCGAGACGCTGGCGGCGGAGGTGGCGGAGGCGGGCATCCGGGTGAATGCCGTCGCCCCCGGGTTCGTGGCTACGCGCCTGCACGATCAGACACTCGCCGCGGGGGAGTCACTCGCGGGCAGCTTCGTCGACAAGACCAGGGCGGAGTTGGCGAAGGGGGGCGTCCCGGCGTCGGTGGCTGCGCGCACGGTGGCGTTCCTCCTGTCGTCCGAAGCGGCCGGGATCACGGGTCGCTTCGTCGCGGCTCCGTACGACGGGTGGGAGCAATGGCCGGCCCATGCCGCGCAGATCGCCGGCTCAGATCTGTTCACGCTGCGCCGGATCGTGCCGCGCGATCGGGGAATGGACTGGCAGTGACCGGGAAGCTCCGCGTGGGCGTGGTGGGGTGCGGGCTGATCGGACGGCGCCGGGCGACGGAGGCGGCGGCGAGCGCGCACAGCGAGTGCGTGGTCGTCGCCGACCCGGTCGCCCTGGCGGCGAACGAGACGGCCAAGGCTGTGGCCGCCGAGGCGACCGGCGACTGGCGCCGGGTCGTCGGGCGTCCCGATGTGGACGTGGTCGTCGTGGCGACGCCCAACGGTTTTCTCCGGGACATCGCCGTCGCCGCCCTGGCGAGCGGTAAGCACGTGCTGGTCGAGAAGCCGATGGGGCGCAACGTCGCCGAGGTGGAGCAGATGCGAGCGGCGGCGTGCGCCGCCGGGCGGGTGCTCAAGGTCGGCTTCAATCATCGGTATCATCCCGCGATAGCCGAGGCGCGCCGGCGCGTGGTTGCCGGAGAGATCGGCGAGGTGATTAACATTCAGTGTCGCTATGGGCACGGGGGCCGCCCCGGGTACGAGCGGGAGTGGCGTGGCAACCGTGAGCTCGCGGGCGGAGGCGAGCTGCTCGACCAGGGCGTGCACGTGGTGGATCTCGTGCACTGGTTCGCCGGGCTGCCGCACCAGGTGTTCGCCGCGGTGCAGACCGCAGTGTGGCCGCTCGGCGATCTCGAGGACAACGCCTTCGGACTGTTCCGGTTCCCGGCGGGAGCGATTGCGAGCTTCCACACCAGCTGGACGCAGTGGAAGAACCTGTTCTCTTTCGAGGTGCACGGCCGCGCGGGCGCCGTGGCGGTGCGCGGCCTGGGCCGGAGCTACGGAGTGGAAACGCTGACGCTGTATCACCGCCGTCCCGAAGGCGGCGCCCCCGACGAGACGATCAGCGTCTTCGACGGACCGGATGACTCGTGGCGGCTCGAGTGGGATGACTTCGTCCGCGCCGTGCGCGGTGGAGCGGGAATGCTGGGCACCGCGGATGATGGCGTCACCGCGATGCGCCTGATCGACGCCTTGTACCGCTCCGCGGCCCAGGGCGAGCTGGTCGCGGTGTGAGGGCGGCCGTCTTCCTCGATCGCGACGGCGTGTTGAACGAGGTTAGGGGCGTGGAGAACGGGATTCCCCTCTCGCCGCGCCGCCTCGAGGAGTTCCGGGTCGTCGCGGGGAGCCGCGAGGCGATCGAGCGGTTGCGAGCGCGTGGGCTGCACGTGTTCGTCGCGTCGAATCAGCCGGACCTGGCGCGCGGCACCCTCGCCCCTCTCGAGGCGGCGCGGATCACGGCAGCGCTCCGGGAAGCGCTGCCGCTCGACGAGGTGGCCGTCTGCCCGCACGACGATCCCGATCGGTGCGCGTGCCGGAAGCCCGAACCGGGACTGCTCGTCGAGCTGGCCCGGCGCTGGGGGGTAGACCTGTCCCGGTCGTATATGGTCGGCGACTCGTGGAAGGACATGGAAGCGGGCCGCCGCGCGGGGTGTCACACGATTCTGCTCCGGCGCGTTTACAATGCAGGCGCCAACGCCGAGACGGTGGTGAACAGTCTGGGTGAAGCGGTGCAGTTCATTCTGGAGCACGATGAGGAGCCCATGTCCTTCAGTGAAGAATTCTGCCGGCGAACCGCGGAAATCGCCGGCCTGCTGCGTCCCGGAGAGATCGAGGCGTTGGCCGGCGGGGTGGCGAGCGTGCGCGCGCGGGGCGGGAGGTTGTTCTTTCTGGGCGTGGGCGGGGGCGCGGGGCACGCGTCGCACGCGGTGAACGATTTCCGCAAGCTCGCCGGGATGGAGTGTTACGCTCCGACGGACAACGTGTCCGAGCTGACGGCGCGCATCAACGACGAGGGTTGGGAGACGAGCTACGCCGAGTGGCTCAAAGGATCGCGTCTCAAGGCCGCGGACGGGGTGTTCGTGTTTTCGGTAGGCGGAGGCAACGCCGCGAAAGGCGTGAGCTTGAACCTCGTGCGGGCGGTCGAGTTGGCGAAGAGTGTCGGCGCGAGTGTCTTCGGGGTGGTAGGCCGGGACGGCGGGTACACGGCGCAGGTGGCCGACGCCTGCGTGATCGTGCCCACGGTGGACCCCGACCTCGTGACGCCGTTGACGGAGGCGTTCCAGGCGGTCGTCTGGCACTTGCTCGTGGCGCACCCGAAATTGCGGGTGGGCGCGATGAAATGGGAGTCGCTGACGCGGTGACGATCGCGGCGCAGGGGAGCATGGACGTGCGGGAACCCGATCCCGCCGTGGTCGCGGCTGCCGAGGTCGATTGGGGCGCGGCACTCCCGCGGCGCGCGTCGCGCTGGTCGTGGCGAGCCGGGCAGGGGGTCAAGCGAGTTTTCGATATCGTCGTCGCCGGCACCGGGCTCGTCCTGCTCATTCCCTTGTTTGTCGTCCTCACCGTGGCCATCGTCGTC
Source organism: Gemmatimonadota bacterium (assembly GCA_041484865.1). Classification (GTDB taxonomy): domain Bacteria; phylum Gemmatimonadota; class Gemmatimonadetes; order Gemmatimonadales; family GWC2-71-9; genus AG25. The sequence goes on along the minus strand of JBGPIJ010000026.1, from coordinate 13,347 downwards.
GATTCGGGGTGGCCGGCCCTGTATCCCTGGCGCGTGGTCGGCTATCGCGGGCGGCGCTTTACCGGGTACAAGCTCCGCACCATGGTGCGGGATGCCGATCAGCTGAAGACGGAGCTGACGCACTTGAACCAGATGATGAATGGTCCGGTGTTCAAGATGCGGAGCGATCCACGGATCACGCGGCTGGGGCGCATTCTGCGGCGGTATTCGTTCGACGAACTGCCGCAGCTTCTGAGCGTGGTGATCGGCGATATGAGCCTCGTCGGGCCACGGCCGCTGTTCCCCGAAGAGTTTGTTCGAGCTCGGCCGGAGCAGCGCCGCAAACTGGCGGTCCGACCGGGGATCACCTGTCTGTGGCAGGTGTCCGGACGGGCGCAGATCAATGACTTCGATGAATGGGTCAGGCTCGATCGCGAGTACATCGAGACGTGGAGCCTGAGGCTGGACCTGCGCATCCTGCTCCGGACTGTCCGGGTCGTGGTCCTCGGAACGGGGGCGTTTTGAGCGTAGACCGGCCTTCGTGCGGGTAGCCCTCGACACGCTGTTCACTACCCCCGTTCGGTTTGGCAGTATTGTCGATTATGTGCGGGGCGTGATCCGCTACGCCCCGGCGGCGGCTCCGGATCTCGAGCTTGTGGTCTTGGTGAGCGCGCGGAACCGGACGCTGTACGAGCCGCTCGCCGCGGCGAACGTCCGCTTCGTGGAGTGCGGCGCGTCGAACGAGCACCTCATGTTGCGGATCCTCTCGCAACAGCTGCTTATCCCCTCGATCCTGAAGCGGGAGCGTATCGACGTGCTGTACGCGTGCGCGGATGTCGCCCCACTCCTGACGCACGTTCCGGTCGTCCTCAAGGTCAACACCTTTCACCACTATCACGAGCCGTGGGCCCTCGGGCGCATGCGGTCGTGGTATCGTCGCGGCATGATTGGGGCGTCCGCGCGGCGCGCGTTTCGTGTCATCGCCAACTCGGAGTCCACGAGGCATGACATCGTGACGTTACTCGGCGTGCCGGAGAACCGGGTGGAGCTGGTGTACGAGGCGGTCGATCCGGTGTTCCGGCCGGCAGCGGACGCTGCCGCGGTGCGCCGGGCTGTGCGGGAGCGCTACGGGCTCGAAGCCCCATTCTTGCTCTTCGTCTCCAAACTCTATCCCTATAAAGGCGCCGAGACACTGATCCATGCCTTCGCGCTGCTCGCGGGTGGAGGCGCGTTCGCGGGGGAGGTGGTCCTCGTGGGGTCGGATGATCGTGGCGAGCGCGCCCGGCTCGAGGCGCTCGCACGGAGGCTCGGCGTGGCGCCGCGGACGCGGTTCCTGGGCGGCCTGCCGAATGAGGAGGTCCCCGCCGTGCTCGCGAGCGCGGAGCTGCTCGTGTACCCCTCGCTGCACGAAACCTTCGGCAAGCCGGTGGTCGAGGCGATGCGGACGGGCGTGCCGATCGTAGCGTCCTCCGCCGGCTCGATTCCGGAAATGGTCGGCGACGCTGCCGAGCTGGTCCCGCCCGGTGATCCAGTGGCCCTCGCCCACGCGATAGAGGCCGTGCTTTCGAGTCCCGAGCGCCGGACCCAGCTCGTGGCTCGCGGGTTGAAGCGCGGGCGGGACTTCTCGTGGGAACGAACGGCGAGCGCGCTGGTCGCGACCTGGAGAGCGGCGGCCGGCCGCGCTACGCCCGCGTGAAGATCCTGTTTCTCAATCACAATGTCGCATGGTCCGGCACGTTTTTTCGGGCGTACCATCTCGGTCGCGAGCTGGTCCAGCGCGGGCACGACGTGACCCTCGTGACGACGCACCGTTCGAGACGGTTCGGAGCGGAACGGGTCGAGAAGGGCGGGGTCACGATCATCTACAGCCCCGACCTGGCGTGGGGCCCCGCGCGCAACGGCTGGGATCCCTCCAACGCGCTGCGGCGCGCCTGGTCGCTCCGCTCGTTCGATTGCGAAGTCGTGCACGCCTTCGACTCCCGTCCGGCCGTCATCATCCCCGCCCTGACGGTGCGCCGGCGCTCGGGCGCCACCCTGGTCATGGACTGGGCGGACTGGTGGGGTCGGGGGGGAACGACCGAGGAGCGCTCGGGGTGGCTGGTCCGAACGCTGTTCGGGCCGGTTGAAACGTGGTTCGAGGAGGCGTTCCGGAACGACGCCGACGGGACGACGGTGATCAGCCGAGCGCTCGGTGAGCGCGCCGCCTGGCTCGGAGTCCGTCCCGAGCGGATTCTGCGCCTTCCCAACGGCTGCGACCCCACCGGCATCCAGCCGGGGTCGAGGGAGCGACACCGCCTCCGTCTCGGTCTCGACCCGGCATCCCGCATCCTGCTCCACGTCGGTGTGCTGTTCCGGGGCGATGCAGACCTGCTCTTCGACATGTTTCGGGTCGCGCATTCACGGGAACCACACCTGCGACTCGTGATGGTTGGCAAGCCCCGTGTTCGTGTGCCCGCCGATCTCCGGGGTTCGGGTGCCGTCAGGCTCACGGGGTTCGTCGAGTTGGAGGGTCTGCAAGCGTGGCTCGCGGCGGCCGATCTGTGCGTGATCCCGCTCCGCGACACGCTGGCGAATCGGGGGCGCTGGCCGTCAAAGATCAACGACTACTTCGCCGCGGGCCGGCCGACCCTGATGCCGAGTGTGGGCGATGCCGCCGCCGTCGTGGAGGAATACGCGGCGGGCTGGACGGCCGCCCCCGATGCTCGATCGCTCGCCGACCGCTGCCTCGAAGTCATCGGGAATCGGGACCTGCTTGCCGAGGCGGGCCGCCGGGCGCGATCGGTCGCGGAGGGTGTGCTGAGTTGGCCGAGGCTAGCCGATCAGGTGCTCACCTTTTACAGTTCTCTACTATGAACCGAGCCGATGCTTTGCGCACACTGGCGGGCTTCGCGGCTGTGGGAGACGGTCTCCTCCGGTCGCTCCGCGATGAGTTTCCCATTCCTGATGAAGGCGGAGCGGTATACAACGTCAAGAGTTCTCCGTATGGCGCGAAAGGCGACGGCAGATCGGACGACACGAAAGCGGTTACGGCCGCGCTCGACGCGGCAGCAGCCGCTGGAAGCGGGCTCGTCTACTTCCCCGCTGGGACATACGTGCTCAGCGGAACGTTGATTATCGACGGTCGTCTCCGCGTGAGCGGCGCTGGTCGCAGTGTCGCCGTGCTCCAATGGAGCGGCGCAGGCGGCGCGGCGCACGGTATCAATATCTACGGGCGTGCCAACTACGCGACCATCAGCCAGCTCACGATCCGCGGCCCAAACTCGAGCGGGACGGGTTCCGGAATCAATTCCGGTGGCACCCACGATGTCGTTATTGATGATTGCGTCATCGAACAGTGGGGTGGCAAAGGCATCAATACGGGTGGAAACAGCGCCCGCTGGATCATTCGGGGGTGTCGTGTCGGCGACATGCTCGACAGCGGCATCTTCATCGCGGGTCAGACCAACGACTGTTTGATTGCGCACAATGTGGTCGTCAACAACGCCAGCAACGGCATTGACATCAACGGCAGTCGGAACGTCATCGTCGGCAACGAGGTCACCGGCACTGGCCGCTCGGGGGGGGCCGTGGACAAGTGGGGCATCCTCATCTCCGCCATTACCGGCGCCTGCAACGCCGATGACAACGTCGTCTCCGGGAATCGAGTGCTCCAGGGCGGGGCGCAGGGCATTATCGTCCGCGGCGCGACGGGCCAGCATGCCAATTACAACATCATCACCGGCAACTCGTCTCTGGCCAACTCTGGTGGGAACGGCGACGGGATCGCGCTGGACGGCACGGGGGGTGGTGTCATTCTCGGATCGGTCGTGGTCGGCAATAGCTGCCTGAACAACCAGCGTCATGGAATCCTGGTTGATGGGGCAAATGCGAATGGTCAGAATCTGATCGCTCGCAACACGTGCAACGCCAACGGGAACACCGGCATTCTCATCGGTAGCGGGGCAACTGACACCGTCGTCATGGCCAACGCGTATGCGGGGAACACCACCGCCCAATTTACCGATCAGGGCACCCGCACAATGCGCACGAAGACCTAGCTCCGTTTTTCGAGCGCGTAGCACGTTCCGCCGCTCAGCGCGGTGCGGTGCAGCCGATACTTGAGCCACCGCCAGAGAGCCCCGATCCCGGGCGCCGTGTCCTCTGGCGGCGATCGATACCGGCCGTAGGGCACGCATGCCGTAAGACGGAGCCCCGCCCGAGCGGCGAGCGCACGCGCGGCGGTGCGATTGAGAAACGTCACGTGCGCCCCCAGGCCCTCCACCGGCTCCCAGAAGGTCCAGCGGCCCCCGAGCAGCTTCGCCTGCACGCTGTGCGAATCGCAGGTCTCGATCAGGCACCGGCCATGCGGGCGCAGCAGAACGGCGCATGCTGCCAGGAACGACGCCGGCTGACTGAGGTGCTCGAATACCTGCCGGGCGATAATGGCGTCGAATTGATTCGGATGCTGCTCGCTGTACTCTTCAACCGTCGCAACGGCGGCCGGCAAGTGTCGCTCCCGCCAGCGCGCCAGATGGTATGGGCTGATATCGATGCCCGCGACGTGGTAGTCCATCGCGCGCGCGACCTCGAGGAGCGTGCCTTCCGCGCAGCCCACTTCCAGCATCTGTTCGCCGCCGTGCCAGCCGAGTCGCCGAGACCAGTAGTCGAGCATCATGGCCGCTCCGAGCGCGCCTGCTCTGAGATCGACGCCGCGAGATCGAGAGTCGTGATAGGACGAATCATGGCGCTCGCGGTCATCGGCGAGCGATGGCGCGAAGATCAGCCGGCAGTGGCGACACTCGAACAACGGCAGGGAAGCGGTGCGGCCGATGCGGAACCTGAATTGCCCATCCGGTGTGCCGCATCCGGGGCATGGGGAGTGGGGGGGTTGCATGCTGGACATATTAGTCTTTCCTATGGTCGTCAAGCGGCCGGTGCACCAATTCCAGGAGGATCAGATGCTCGAGGTCGCGCGCTCGTTCGGAGCTCTGGCAAACACCTGATGCGCGCTTACACCGGAGTGAACGTGGGCTCCGCCCACCAGGTCGTGGACGGGTGGCTGTCGCTCGACCACTCGAAGCACGTAGTCGTCGCCCGCATCCCTGGTCTGGCCCGGATTCTGCACGCAATGGGTGTCCTCCCCGCCCGGAGGTGGCCAGACCATGAAAGCGGCGCCTGGAGAAAGGTGCGCTTTTGGGACGCGAGGATTCGGATCCCGCTGCCGGATGGCTCGGTCCGCTACGCGTACAGCTCTCACACGCTGGAGCATTTCCTTCCGGGTCAGGCCCTGAAAGTTGTTCGAGACGTCTTGCGCGTCCTCGAGCCAGGCGGCGTATTCCGTGTCGTCCTTCCCGATCTCGAGCGCGTCGCCTTGGCATACGTGGCGTTGCAACACAGCCCCGCCTGCCAGTTTCGGGACCGTGAGATCACGAGAGTGGAGTGGGCGGACGCGGCGGCGGAGTTCTGCTTCGCGGCCACGACCGGCCACGAGTCTCGGTTCGGCCATCACTGGATGTATGATCGGCGCAGTATCGGCAAGTTGCTCCTGGAAGCGGGGTTCTCGAGCGTGCGCGATTGTGAGTTCCGCAAAGGCGCCGTGCCCGACCTGGATCAGCTCGACATGGCGGAGCGCCGGCAGGATAGCCTGTACGTCGAAGCGGTCAGGTGAGAGTGGGCGCTCCGATCTGGCTAGATGCCGGCGCGTGCTCGGCGCTTCGTGACAACCCAGTTGTATATGGCTCCGACCTGCGGGATGCGGACGGCGGCACTAATAGCCAGATATATGACCGCGTAGGCGAAGCCGCCGATGGTGACTGTGGCGACATCGCCAGCCTTGCCTTGGAGGCCAAGCGCGGCGGTGAGTGTGCTTAGGGGCGTCATCCAAATCAGTACCGCGGTCGCGACGGCCACCGGTAGGGCACGCAACTCTCCTGGGAGCACCGGTCCAATTCCAACGCCCAAAGCCCTCCGGGCGAGCACTATTGCTACGACGCACGACACGGTGAGTCCGATAGTGTATCCAAGCGGGATGGCGAACACACCGAGCCGACCGATCAACGCGACATCCCACGCCAATGCGACCAGCGTGACGCTGACGGTCGTCGCCACCGCAGCCCACGGGCGGTTGACCGCGAACAACATGCGGGACAAGAGGCCGGACAGGAAACCGGGAATTAGGCTGAGGCCGTAGAGTCGTAGCGCGCCGCTCGTCACGATCGCGTCCGCCGCGGAAAAGGCGCCGTGGCGAAACAGGATCGATACGATCGGCTGGGCCAGTGCGAGCACGACCCCAGCCACGGGCGCCAGCAGGAAGACGCCTTCGCGCACCGTCCGCAGCAGTATGCCCGCCACATTGTTGGCGCTCGCACGCCCATGCTCCAGAGACATATGCGTGAACGACACGGTCAGAAATGCGAGTCCCGCCGTGGACGCGAGCGTCGCCGTACGCTGCGCGAAACTGGCGATCGCCACGTTCCCTGGGGGAAGCAACGCGAGCAACGCGCGCTCGCCGAGTCCCAGGATCAGACCCGATAAACCCGCTCCGAGCAGCGTCGGCACGCTGCCGCGCGCAACCTGGCGAGCTGGACCGGTGAGCAATGCGGACGGGCGCCAGCGCCACAGACGCCGCGGCATGGCGCGCACGGTCACCGCGAGCTGCGCCAGGCCACCGAGGCTCAAACCCGCGAGCAGGGCGGGGAATCGCGCTCCGGCGGGCGCGATCACCATCAGCGCGATCGCCACCACGTTCCACGCCATCCGGCCCACCGGGAACGCGTTGTACCGATGTTCGGCCTGCAGCACCGACGCGAGAAACGATGCCAATGAGACACACACGAGACCCGCGGCGCCCAGGCGCAGTGCCAGCGCCAACGCGTCGAGCGACGCGGGCCCCCTCGCGGCGAAGAAAACACGAGCCGCGCTGTCTCCGAAACCCGCGAGCGCCAGGCCCAACACGACGCCGCCGACCGCGAGCCAGAGCCCGACGCCCGCCACGAGGTCTTGCTGCGATTCCAGGTCCCCGCGCGCGCCGTACCCCGCCATCAGCGGCACGATCGTATTGGCGAGGGCCCCCTGGTAAAACAGCAGGCACGCCATGTCGTACAGGTAGACGACGACCGAAATGGCATCCGAGGCGGCCGAAGCGCCGAAGAAGTTCGCGATCATCAGCTCGCGGAAGAACCCCGAGAGCGTGGCCGCCGCGGTCACGAAGATGAGCACGGCCACGGACGTGCCATATGCCGGCCGCACATCTCGAGGCAGTGGATCCATGGCGCGGCTGGTCAGGACCTGCGCCGCGGAGGCAGCGCGCAGGCGGCATCGTACGCGCCCGTGATCTGATCGGCGATCGCGGCGTTGCTGTAGCCCCGCGTCACGCGGTCGCGTCCACGGTCGCTCAAGGCATGGCGCAGCTCGGGCTCCGTCGCGAGGGTGCGGATCGCGCTCGCCAGCGCCTCCGGATTCCGCTCCGGTACGACGAGGCCTGCGTTCCCGATTACCTCGGGGATGGCGCCCGAATCCGATCCAATGACCGGTGTTCCGCATGCCATCGCTTCGATCAACACGCGCCCGAATTGCTCCGCCCATTGAGGAGTGGTACGGGAGGGGACGAGCAGGGCGTCCATCGCCTGGTAGAAACGGGCGGTATCCTCTTGACGCTGGACGCCGACACGGACGATCGGCAGGCCGGTGCGCTGCCATTGCGGCACCTCGGTCTCGAGCGGACCACCGCCCACGAGCAGCCAGCGGATTCGGCCACCGACGGCCTGGTCACCGCGCAACAACGCGACGGCAGCCGCGGCATCGTGGAGACCCTTCTCGGCGACGAAACGCCCGACATACCCGACGACAAACTCGTCATCGCCTATGCCCAGCGCGCGCCGGGTTGCCTGGCGTTCGGCGCTGAGCGGCGGTCGGAAGGTAGTGGTGTCGACGCCAACCGGCGGAGCCATCGCGATCCGCTCGCGCGGCACGCCATCCTCCTCGAGCAGGTCTCGCGCCCGGGTGCTTGCGATCAGGAAGAAATCGACTCGCCGCGCCGCCCACCGGCCCAGCGGGACCGTGAAGCGTTCACGGAGCAGGCCGACGCGCTGGTTCTCCCACACAAAGACCACGGCACGCGCGCGCGGTGCCCATAGCCGTCGTGCGGCAAGTGCCTGCAGCACAATCAAGCTATGGCGCTCGTTCACCACGTGCACGATGTCGGGGACGCTCCGCCGGAACCCGAGATCGGCGGTCCCGAGCATCCACCGCGTTGAGCTGCGCTGCCCGAGGATCCGGTAGAGCGGGTACCGCACGAGCGCGAACGGCTGACCGCGAGCGGTGAGCGCCGAATCGGACGTCGCCCTCACGGGGTGACGATCCGGGACGACCACCCGGAGGTCGACCTTCCGGGCCAGCGCGGTAAGCGTTCCTACATACCCTTCGAGGTAGGCGTGGCTGATGAGCGCGACTCGGCGGCGGTCAGCGCACTCGCTCACCGCGGCGCTCCCGCTCAGCCGGCTCCCGCGATTCCAGCCTTGCACCGGGAGACGACGTCGCCGGATCCCTGCCGCCTTCCGCACGACGGTTTTCCGCCCGTAGCTTGCGGATGAATTCCCCGAAGAGAATCCACCCGAGCATCGCGAATGCTGCGACGAGCCCGCCGAACACGAGCATCCGCAGCGGGCGAGGGAAGTCCACGCGTTGTGGCTCCACCGCCGGGTAGATGACCGTCAGCGCGGGTGTGTCGTCGACCTCTTCGATCCGCGCCGTTTCGAGCTCTCGGCGCAGCGTGAGATAGAGGTCCTGATCGAGGTTCAGCTGGCGACGGAGGCCACTCTCCTCGAACTGCTTTCGGGGCGAGGCGTCAAACCGACGGTTCTGTTCCAGGAAGCTTCGCAGCTCGGTCTCGGCCGCGACGAGGGCCGCCGAATCCTGCGATGCCCTTCTTTCGACGAACTCCCTGCGCAGGCGCCCGCGCGTGCGGCGGATCGTGCGGTTGAAATTGTCGATCTCGGTCACTACACGGTTTGCCACCGCCGCGGCGAGCCAGGCGAACCGCATATCGGCGCTCACGCTGACGACTCCGGTTCGCCCGTCTACGGTGGATCGGACTAACGTGCGGAGCTTGCGGACGCCGCGCTCGATTCGGACCTTCTCGTTCGCGCCCTTGATCTCGAGCAGCGCGAGCAGGCTGGCAGCCGGGACCGAGTCCCCGATGGGCGCGAAGGACGTCGTCAGCAGATTGTCGAGCAGCTGGGGGCTGCTCACCAGGTCGCCGTAGAACTCGGGCGAGCGCTCCGCGCCCATGCCCAGGGGTACGCCGAGCTGCGAGGCGATCCCGGCCAGTCCTTGCGGCATGGACGAGGCGGATTTGTTGTCGGCGATGAACGCCGCGGTGGCCACGTAGTGGCGCGGCAAGACGAAGGTCAGCACCAGCCCGACGAGCGCGCCGACTCCCACCGCCATGGCAAGGTTCCGACGCCACCGCACCACGATGCCGACGAGCTGCCAGAATGCGCTGCCTTCCGCATGTCCGGATGTCTGTGGTGTCAGCTCAGGCATCCGACCTCCGCGCGTCCCCTCGTTCGCTCCGAATGGCAAGCTCCGTCGCGGCGATCAGCAGCGCCAGCAGGACCCAGTAGATGGCGCCGCCAGCCAAAGGATTGGTCGCGGAGGCGAGCGATAGTCCCACGTGTCCCGCGAGCAGGGGCAGAACCGCGTCTCCCGCCAACGTGCTCACCTGTTGGGAGAGGGCGAACCTCCACGCTCGGAACCAGGCGATCGCGAGCAGGAGGGCGTACGCCGTGAACCCGATGAGCCCGGTCGTGTGCAGGATCTCGAGCGGAAAGTTTTCCGAGGATACGTGCTCCGGCGGAAAGTACTTGCGGTAGGTGTCGTATCCCTGTCCGACGATCGGGTTCTGGATCACGTCGTCGAGCATGTAGCCCCAGCCGTGCCGCCGCACCCCCGCTGTTCCCTTCTGATATTCCCCCGCCGTCACGAGCTGCACCGCCTTTCCCACGAACGCTTCTCGCACGGGCGTGCGCCGTCCCTCGAGGAGACCGGCGGTCGCATAGGCGCCGACGCCAAGCGCCACGAAGGTGATGCCGAGCCTCCCCAGGGTCGCAAATCGCCCGCGCGCCACATATGTCGCGATGTATACCAGGCCACTTGCCCCGAGCGCGGCGAGGGGACCGCGCGCCATTCCCGCCACGACCCCGACTCCGGCCGCGAGCCCGGCGGCCAGAAAGAGCGGTTTCGGCCGCCACCGCGGGCTCAGCGACAGGCCCGTGAAGATCGCCATGACCGCCGCGGAGAACGATCCGATCACGACACCGAGCGTGTTGCGGGCGACTGCCTGAGTCGTCGTGCCCGCCCCTGTCACCACGGTGAGCTGCTCGAAGAACACAAATTGCTGGAAGGCGGGGATCCCGGCTTCGGCGCCGAGCATCATCAGGACCGTCCATACTTGCGCGCCGATGGTCGCCACTCCCAGTGCCAGCACCGAGTTGCGAAGGGCACGCTCTCGGTCGGCGACCAGCGCGAGAAACAGCAGGAGCTGGAACAGGTTCAGCCCGAGCAGCGCGACGTGCGACAGGGCAAGCGGCAGGTCCTGAGATCGCAATATCGTCCAGATGAGGGCGGTACTCCACAGCACGAGGCAGAGCCAGAGGCTGCGCTTGAGCCAGGGTGTCGGCGCAACCAGGCTGGGCTGCACCATCACCGCGGCGACGACGATGGGGAGGAGCACCTCGTGAAGTTTGAGATTCAAGCCGCCGATCGTGACGAGCGGCGGCAACCATCCGGCAAAGAATACGGCGACGAGCAGCGCGGCTGCCAGGCGAGTCTTCCCTCCGACCAGCACCCAGGCGGCGACGAGCAGGCACAGGGGAACGACGGCAAGGCCCAGACCGATCAAGAGGTTGGTCGCGGCGATGCCGGCAGTCGTCCCCGCGATGAGCAGCAGCACCGCCGTGAGGCGCTCGCTGCCCCAGGACCGGAAGACGGGGACAGTCATGACTCCCACAGGGCGTCAGCGCGTCGAGGGAACGAGGAGGGCTTTGCGGTGGGCCACGTACCACTCGACGGTGCGCTTGAGGCCTTGGCGGAAGTCGGTGCGAGCCGTGAATCCGAATTCCCGCTCCGCCCGGCTGGTGTCGAGCTTGCGCCGTGGCTGGCCGTTCGGCTTGGTCGTGTCCCACTGGATCCGGCCCCCAAAGTCCGTCGTCTCGACGATCAGCTGCACGAGATCCCGGATGCTGATCTCGAACGACGCCCCGAGATTCACCGGATCGGGTTTGTCGTAGCGCTCCGCGGCGAGAACGATTCCCTCCGCGGCGTCCTCGACGTAGAGAAATTCCCGTGTGGCCGACCCGTCGCCCCAGACGACAATCTCCCCGCGGCCCTCGTCCTTGGCGTCGAGGCATTTCTTGATGAGGGCGGGGACGACGTGCGAGACCTTCGGGTCGAAATTGTCGCGCGGCCCGTACAGGTTGACGGGGAGCAGGTAGATCGAGTTGAATCCGTACTGTTGGCGGTAGGCCTGTCCCTGCACCAGCAGCATCTTCTTCGCGAGTCCGTACGGCGCGTTGGTTTCCTCCGGATATCCGTTCCACAAGTCGTCTTCGCGGAAGGGCACCGGCGTGAATTTCGGGTAGGCGCAGACGGTGCCGATCGCGACGAATTTCGCCAGGCCGCGCTGCCGCCCCACCTCCATGAGCTGGGCGCCCATGATCAGGTTGTCGTAGAAGAACTCACCCGGGCGCTCGCGGTTCGCCCCGATTCCGCCGACGACCGCCGCCAGATGGATCAGCACGTCCGGCCGCATGTCGCGATACAGGCGTTCCACGGCTTCCATGCGCCGTAGATCGTAGTCGGCCTGGGCAGGGACAAGGACGCTGCGAGCGCCACGTTCGCGCAATCGTTCAACGACGTAGGAGCCGAGAAACCCGCTTCCCCCGGTGACGACGACGCGCCGCCCGCTCCAGTACTCAGCCGGCTGAGGCATGATCCTGCTCCGCAGGTTGGGTCACAGCTGTTTCAGGAGCACCACGAGCGCGACCGTGCTCGACAACACCCCGGCAAGGGCGCTCGCCACGACGGCCCAGTTCGTCCCCGCCGCTCCCCTGATCGGCACGACTACTTCCGACCCTGGCCCGGGCTCCGGGTCGCTGGTGAAAAGCAGCCAGCGGCGGCGCGTGCGCACCTCGCCGTTCGCATATCGGACGCTCACCCATCGCCTGTCCGCCTTGGAACTGAAGCCGCCCGCGGCGCCGAGATAGTATTCGAGGCCCCGGCCCTTTTCCCACAGCACGCTGCCGGGCGAGTTCACCGCTCCCGTGAGCTTCACACTCGGCTGGAACGGCGGGATCTCGATCGAGTCGCTCGGCTCCAAGACGATGTTGGAACCGGTGGTGCGTTCGCCCAAGGCCCGCCGCAGGTCCACGTTGATGCGGCCAACCTTGTTCCCCACCCGGAAGAACTGGATCCCCTCGGGATACGCTTGCGGCGTGAGGCCCCCGGCCCGGTCGATCAGGTTCGCCAGCCGCTCGTTCTTGGAGGTCAGGGTGTACGTGCCGGCGAACCGGACCTCGCCACCAAGGTACACCGTTCGCTGGAGCTGGAAGTCGGGCTGCTTCAGAATCAGAACGTTGTCGTACGGTTGCAGCGGCTCCTCCAGTGCCCCGCTCGCCGGGAACGCCGGCCCCGCAGGCCCGAAATAGCGGCCCAGCGAATCCCGCTCGAACAAATACGTCGAATCCATCGGCACGCGGATCGTCTGGGCAAGCTGGCCCTCCGTACGATCGGATGGCATGCGCGCGATTTCCGCTTCCTTCAGATACGCCCCGATCTTGGGGCCGCGCGCCAGCAGCACGAGATCGCGCAGCGTCATCTTGTCCCGCCACGGATACCGCCCGGGCTTGTTCACCGCCCCCGAAATCGCGACGAACAACGTGCCGGCGAGCGGAGGAAGCGAGTCTACGGCGACCGAATCGCCATCCTCCAGGGGAATCGGGGAGACGATCACGTTGTTGAACACGGCGTTCCCGAGCCGCACCTGCGACGAGTCCGCTCCCACGGCGGGCAGCGGCACATCGAGTACGGCGCGCGGGGCCGCCCCGGGGCCACGCAATGGAGCGGGCAGAATGCGATGGATGGAAACGCGCTGGAGGGCCGCGTTGGGACGAAAGCCTCCGGCGTCGCGAACGAGATCGACCAGCGTTTCCCCCGACTTGAGCTCGTAGATCGCGGGCCGGAGCACGGCGCCGGTCACCTGTGCCCGCGGTCCGTGCAGCGGGACGAAGACCACGTCCCCGGTCTCGAGCCGGACGTCCTTCCGCTTGTCGCCGCGCAGCAGGTAATCGTAGAGATCGATGGTCGCGAAGGGCTGGTCCTGGCGGCGTATCT